>JACQYS010000002.1 GCA_016208105.1 Desulfovibrio sp. | reverse complement strand
TTACTCACCCGTGCGCCGCTCTACTCATAGACCGAAGTCTACTTTCTCGCACGACTTGCATGTGTTAAGCACGTCGCCAGCGTTCAATCTGAGCCAGGATCAAACTCTCCAGTTTGAAATCCTTGTCTGCTGAAACCCATCTGGCCTAAACCAGAAGGGTATGGCTAATTCAGAAATTACCCGACTCGCTATTTAATTGTCAAAGATCTTGGTCGCTTGCGCGGTGCGCCGAAGTTTGCTTTCCGTCGGCGCGAGGAACGATCTTTAGTTGTTCCTGATGGGGCCGTCAACAACTTTTTTTAAAATTCTTTCCGGGTCCCCGCTCCCCTCTGGCGCTTCACGCCGTCGGGAGGGCGTATCTATGTGGAACCAGCTCCAGGGTCAAGCGCTTTTTCGTTTTTTTTGAAAATGTCTTTCAACATACTAAAGTGACTGTACTATTTTGAGCCATATTCACCTAGGCTTGGCATGCCGTACCCTCTTCGTCGACCCTGCCAGACCCGACCTCACATTCATCGCCTCTTCAGGACCCACAGTTTCCACCTTAAAAGCATGACCAGATCACCCGCCCTGATGCTCCGACAGGAAACCACAGATCACGGTATCAAAGATCAATCCTGTTCATTCTCGCTCAGTCACTCTGCCACACTGGAAAGGGTCCGATTGCGAGACTGATTCCAGCCATTGTTGTCCTTTTCAACCATGGAGTGTAGATTGGAAGTAATCCCTGCCATCCTGCACCCGTACCGGGAATGTTGGAAGCGGGAGTAATGTGTTCACGGCCATGCCCACCAGGTTCATTGGCCTGGCCGAACTTTCTCATGCTCCTAAGAGGTGAGCGAAACCTTCCAGCCGGCCATGCCCATGCAGGGTTGCCCGGCCAATTGAGAAAGAAGACATGGAGCAGGATCCCCCAGGGGAAAAGAACTCTTCAGCCGGCCCCGCCATGCCCCGAGCCGGCTTTCCCATGCGGCGGTTGGTCATTGCGTCTAGCGTGGTTGCGCTCGTTGGCGCGCTCTCCGTGTTCGCAGCCGTTCTTGGCTGGGAGAGCGAGATGCAGAGTTCCCAGGCGGACTTTGACAGGATGACAC
The DNA here is from genome assembly GCA_016208105.1 of Desulfovibrio sp. Classification (NCBI taxonomy): domain Bacteria; kingdom Pseudomonadati; phylum Thermodesulfobacteriota; class Desulfovibrionia; order Desulfovibrionales; family Desulfovibrionaceae; genus Desulfovibrio; species Desulfovibrio sp. The sequence goes on along the minus strand of JACQYS010000002.1, from coordinate 161,200 downwards.
AGCATATAACTGACGTCATGCAACGCCAGTTGGATACGGATGTCGAGGTCGTCAAGCTCCTTGGCTCCCTGTTCAACAGTTCCGACCATATCTCCCGGGGAAGATTTTCGGCCTTTGCCCGCGGGGCAATGACCGGACGAGTGGGTCTGCAGGCCCTGGAGTACATCCCCCGCGTTCCAGACAGGCAAAGGGCCATGCTTGAGGCAGAAGTCCGAAGTGAAGGATTCAAGGCCTTCTCCTTCACCCAGAGGACCACCGAAGGCGGCCTTATCGTCGCGGACCGAAGACCCGAATACTTCCCTGTGCTCTATGTGGAACCCCTGGCCGGCAACGAACCTGCCCTCGGATTCGATCTCGGATCGCAGCCGGAACGGCTGGAAGCACTCTCAAAAGCTCGCGATACCGGAGAGGCCGTGGCCAGCAGCAGAGTATCGCTTGTCCAGGGCAATGACATCAGGAACGGCCTCCTCATTTTTTATCCGGTGTATTTCAAGGATGCCCCAACCGGCACGCAGGAAGAGAGACGGCAGAACCTCCTGGGATTCTCCCTGGGAGTGTACCGTATGGACACGATATTCGAATACGCCTTGGAGGGCGTCCAAAACGATGAGATAAAAGTCTGGCTGGAGGACAACGGTGGCTCCCACAGCGACAGACCTTTTTACTCCTCGCCCTCACCACCCGATTCCAGGGATACTCAAGGTTGGCACTTACTGCCTGCCAGGAAATTCGAGCTGAAACGGCCTCTCGTTGTCGGTCAAAGATCCTGGGAGTTGTGCTTCGAGTCCACTCCAGATTTTCTTGCCTCCCGCCTCACATGGCGCCCCTGGATCGCCCTTGGGGCAGGTTTGGTCATCACTGTCCTCTTGGGGATGTATTTTTTCACAACCCTGCGCTTGTTCACCATGAGCGATGTCAGCGCTGCTGAAAGAACCGCCTCGGAGCTTCGATTGCGGGAGAAAATTCAACAAACGAGACAGGCCGAGATTGAAGCCAGGGACAAAGAGGAGAAGCTGCAAATCCTGCTGACTGGCATCAAGGCCGCCACTTTCACCATAGATGCCATCACCTTCGCCATCCTGGATTTGAACCCGGTGGCCGAGTCACTTTTCTCCATTTCCGCAAGACACTGGATTGGCAAGCCACACCGGGAACTGTTTGGAGCGAACGTGCGTCCTCTGGACGCACGCACCGACATGCTCCAGGCCGTCTTCAACGGGTCCAGCACGTTCGCCAGCGGTGAATTCTTGCTGGAACTCCCCGACGGCAGGCTGGTGCCGATCAGCAGAACCGTTCTTTCGGCCTCCATCATGGGCAAAACCTACATCTTCGAGGTCCTCTTCGATATCAGTGAGAAGAAGGCCTTGGAGCGTCAACTTGGACTAGCCCAGAAGCTTGAATCCATCGGACAGCTGGCGTCAGGAATCGCCCACGAGATCAACACGCCCATTCAATACGTCAGCGGCAATCTTGGTTTCCTCCGGGACGCATTCGTCAGCCTCACGGATATTCTGGCCCGCTACGACTCCCTGGCCAAGTCCGCGAGCATCGACCCCGCCCTGGCAGAGGAACTCCAGGGGCTTGCCCAGGCGAAAGACCATGCCAGGTACGAAGAGTTGCTCTCTGAAATACCGGGGTCCATCTCCGACTCTATATCTGGTGTGGAGCGTGTGGCTGTCATCGTCGGCGCCATGAAGAGATTCTCGCACCCTGATGTTGCGGAAAAACGTCTGCTGGACGTGAACAAGGCCATCGAATCGACCCTGACCATCACTCGCAATGAATGGAAGTACACCGCCGACATGAAGACCGAGCTCGACCCGACTTCGCCGCTTCTCTTCTGCTTCCCCGGTGATTTCAACCAAGTCATCCTCAACCTCGTGGTGAACGCGGCCCATGCCATAAGCGACAAATACAAAGGAACCGGTCAAAAGGGACTTCTCACTGTGAGCACTTCCTCCGACGCCGATTCACTGACCATTCGGGTAAGCGACACGGGCACCGGCATACCGCCGGAAAACACCAGCCGGATCTTCGACCCCTTCTTCACCACGAAAGAAGTCGGCAAGGGGACGGGGCAGGGCCTGGCCATCGTGCATTCCGTGGTGGAGCGGCACGGAGGCACCATCGATCTTGAATCCACCCCGGGTGAAGGCACATCCTTCATCCTGCGCTTCCCTTTGGGACAGGAGCATCACGCATGAAAAAACGCATTCTCTTCGTTGATGACGACCAGCAGCTCCTCACATCCATTCGTCGCATGCTCTGGGGCGCACAGGACCGCTGGGAGATGAATTTTCTGCGCTCCGGGGACGAAGCTTTAAACCTGCTTTCCAGTCAGCGCCACGACGTGATCGTGGCCGACATGCGCATGCCAGGCATGGATGGACGCCGCCTCCTGCGAACAGTGAGAAAGCAATACCCCTGGATGATGCGCCTGGTTCTCTCCGGTGAATCAAACCAACGAAGCATCCTGCGCTCCGTGCCTGAAGCGCATCAATTCCTGACCAAGCCGGTCTCGGCCGACCAGTTAATCAAAGTGATCGAGCGGGGCTGCTGTCTGCGGGACATGATCCTCTCACACGAGATAAAATCCATCATCGGCAAGATCGACTCCTTGCCCGCCCAGCCCGCCATCTACGAGGCGCTGCTGAAGGTGCTCGATGACGAGTCCGCACCGGTGGAGGCCATATCCGCCGTTATCGCCAAGGACGTTGCCTTGAGCGCGGACATTCTCAAGCTGGTGAATTCCTCATTTTTCGGTCCCAGGGTGAAGGTGCGAAGCCTGGACCAGGCCGTGACCCTGCTCGGAATGGAAACCATCAAGGGTCTGGTGGTCGGGCTGCAGCTTTTAAAAATTTTCGACACCAGGAAAATCCCCTCTTTTTCCTTTCCAAAGCTCTGGGAGCACAGCCTGGCCACGGCCCGCCTGGCCCGACGCATAGCCATGCTGGAAGGGCTGTCCCCGGAAGCTCAAGACGACAGCTACATTGCCGGGATGCTCCATGATCTGGGGAAGTTTGTCCTGGCTGACAAACTCACGGCCGACTATCTGCGGGTTGTGGAAACGGCCAGGAACGAAAACGTTCCCATTGACCTGGTTGAAACCCGGGAGCTCGGCGCCGGTCATCCCCAGGCGGGCGCCTACCTGCTCGGCTTGTGGGGGCTTTCGGACAGTGTGCTCGAAGCCGTGGTCTTTCACCATGAGCCACAGGCCCAGGGGGTCACGGGGATGTCAGTTCTGACCGCCGTGCATGTGGCCAATGTTCTGGAGCACGAACTCGTGGTCATCAACCCCGACTACGCCAAGCACATCATGGATATGGAATATTTGAGCAACGCGGGCGTGGCCGGACGTCTGGAGACCTGGAGGCAGGTCTGCCGTGAAGCGCTCACGGAGGGAGAAGCCGGGTAATCATCTTCTCGAGAACGACCGCAGTATGACTTGGGCATGATCCACAGCAACGTGTCGCACACTTCGTGCTCGACAATGGCGCCGCGCCTGGAGGTCCTTCCTGCCTTCGCAAGACAAGGGATCGCGGGAGATGAAATCTTTTTGAAAACAAGGTCCCGGGCTTTTCCAAGCTCTTAGAGGGCAGCGTCCAGAACCATGTTGTCGCGGTGGACAGCCTCTGGATACGAGGCCTGCCCCAGAACTTGGGCTATCTTGCTAGATTTGAGCCCCATGATTTTTTTGAGCTCTTCTGAATCGTAGTTGGCCAACCCGACACCAACGGTCTGCCCTTGGTAATCGAGAATGCGTACCGAGGCTCCTTTCTCGAAGTCCCCTTCCACCCTCACAATTCCTGCAGGAAGAAGGCTTTTGCCGCCCTGGCGCAAGGCATGAGCCGCGCCCGGATCTATCCACAGCCCGCCTCTAGGTTCGGCAGTATAGGCCAACCAGAACTTGCGCCGGGAGATGGGTTTGCCTTCGGGGGCTATCCAGGTGCCCAGGTCTTCGCCCGCGAACACCCGGCTCAACCTGTCCGGTTCGCGCCCGGAAACAATGAGCGTGGGCACGCCGAGTTGGGCCGCGCGCCTGGCTGCCAGGAGCTTGGAATGCATCCCTCCGGTGCCGCTGGATGTCTTGCCCTTGCACATTGCCTCAAGATCAAGCCCGGCGATGTCCTCCAGGCAGGGGTGGCAGCCCGCGTTGGGGTTCTCCAGAGGATTTTCGGTGTACACGCCCTTGGCGGAGGTAAGATTCACGAACAGGTCCGCCCCTACAACGCCCACAAGCAGCGAGGCCAGACAATCGTTGTCGCCGTAAACCAGCTCTTGGACGGCCACGGTGTCGTTCTCGTTGACTACCGGCAGGCACCTCCATCCAAGTAGCGTCCGCAGGGTGTTGCGCACGTTCAGATAGCGCTCACGTCCTTCCAGATCGTCACGGGTGAGCAAAAGCTGCGCGGTGATGATTCCGAACTCATCGAACACCTGGTCGTAGGCGTGCATGAGCCGGCTTTGCCCCACGGCGGAGGCGGCCTGGCGGTCCGGGAGGCCGTCCAGCTCGGCCTGGCGGATCACCGCACGACCAGCTGCGACAGCCCCGCTCGTAACCAGCAGGATGTCCCGGCCTTGTTTGTGGAGGGAGGCAATGTCCTTGGCCAGGCTCTTGATGACGCCCATGTCCACGCCATTTCCCGAGGTGAGAACAGCGCTTCCGACCTTCACAACTATACGCTTGGCCCGTGCGAGGGCCTCGCTCTTTTGGGATTTCCAGTCTTGCATAGGATGGGGGTGGAATTAGGACCCGAGGTCCATGAGAGCCCCCACGTCGACTTCGGGGGGGCGGCTTAGCTTCACTGACTGCCTGAAGCCCAGAGCCACCTGGCGTTCGGAGAACCCACGCAAGCGAAGACCCTGCACCAAAGCAATGTCCTGAGCAATGAGGCTGTGGACCTTGTTTATGAGTGGCAGTTTATGATTTTCCTCTGGTACGCCAGTGGAACCCCAATCGTCTCGCATGCGCTCTGTCCTTTCACCGGGCCGGATCCGTCATTTTGCTTCCGGTACGTATACTACTCTAGCCTTTTTTAAGGCAATTGACTACCTACACCCCTGCCCAAAACACGGATTCATGCATACTATAAAATGCCTTCAGACCCTTTCGTCAAGCGAAAGGGCAAAAAAACAGGAATCAGGCTGTCTTGGCCGCTCTCGCTGCCGCATGACCGCCAAGCGCCCTGCAAATCAAAGTGAGTCTCATGTTTTTCTTTTCTTCCGGCTCCAGGGCAAAGACCCCGAATTGCCCCTCTTGCGGCGGGAGCGTCTACCCGTCCCGTCTCTGAACACAGGCCGTGGTGCGCTGCAGGTCCTGCGGCCAGTCCTTCCCCCTTTCCCAATTTAAAGACATGCTCGATGAGGATTGGGAAGAATTCTACGCTTCATTTCCCATGGACAGGCTGTAGCCAGAAGGGCTGCGGGGCCTGTTCGCACCCTGCGGCCTGGGAATGCCTACCTGGCCAAGCTCGGCCTCACAGTTGCAACCAAGAGAACAGATACACGTTCACAGGGACTACTGCGCCTTAAGAACCCGCCGTGCACCTATATATGTGCGTAGCCAGTAGCGTTCGTACAGACTCTCCTCGCGCACCTTTGAGCCGGGCGTCGGGCTGTGGATGAAACGTCCCTTGCCTGAATACATGCCCACATGCAGCCCCCAGCGCTTGCGCGCGACATTGAAGAACACCAGATCGCCGGGGATGAGATTCTCCCTGTCCACGGGCACACCCACGGAAAGCATATCCTCGGTGCGCCTGGGAAGGGAGTAACCATGCACGCTGTAGCACCACTGCACCAACCCTGAGCAGTCGAAGCCTGTACGCGGGTTGTCGCCGCCGGCGCGGTAGGGAGTGCCTATCTGGCTGCGTGCGGTGTCTGTCACCGTGGCCTTGGGCGGAATTTTCCTCTCTACGGGCTCGGGTTCAAACAGAGAGCACCCGGCAAGAGCGAGCAACAGGAGGAGAGGCAGGCAGCGTAAAAAAAAACGAGTCATTTGACTGTAATGATAGTCCCCACATCTCCAACCGGCAAGCCCCTGGTGGACAGCCGGGGACGCCTGGGCCATAATGGCCTCGAATGAACACTGTGAAACATATCCTTGCCGCGCTGGCCGTGCTTACAGTCCTTTCGGCCAGCTGTGCATCGTACGCCCAGACCGATGTCTGGCGGCCTCTGGTTGAGCGTCTTGTCAGGGAAGGCATCCCCAGGGACGCGGTGGAAGCATACTTCAACGATCCGGCCGTTTTTTTCGATCCCTCAATCATGGCCCACAAGGTTGAGCGTATGGTCCGCAAGCAGTTCGAACCGCAACCACCGCCCTCCAAGCGTACTTTGCAGCAGAGCAACTACGCCTATTACCTCAAACCCTGGGTGCTGGCCTGGGCCAACGACTACGCTCGGGCCAACCAGGAATACCTTACCAGGGCCGAAGCTAAGTACGGCGTACCCCAGGACATCATCGTGGCCCTGCTCCTGGTGGAGACAAAGCTCGGCTCCTACCTGGGCAAGGATCAGGCTTTTCAGGTGCTGGCCAGCATGGCCGCCAGCAACTCCCTGGAGGTCATCAGACCCTACCTCAAATCCATCGGCCAAAATCCAGAGCGCGCTTTCTACGCGGATTCAAGCGCCAAAGACAGGGCCGAATGGGCTTACCAGGAATTAAAAGCCCTTATCCTCCATACCAGGGCCTCCAGCATAAGCCCCTTGACGATCCCGGGTTCTATCTACGGCGCCATAGGCATCTGCCAGTTCATGCCCACCAATGCCCTGCGATTTGGCGTGGATGGCGACGGCGACGGCAGGGTGGACCTTTTTGCCCCCATGGATGCCATCCCCAGCATCGCAAACTATCTCGTGGCTCACGGCTGGAAATCCGGCATGAACTACGACCAGCAAAGAACGGTGATCTACGCCTACAATCACTCCGATCTCTATTCCCTGGCCGTGATGACCGTGGCCGAAAAGTTGCGCCAGAACCGTACCGGGCGATAGCCTGTCTCGGTTTCCGTTACTTGCACGTCAGTCCTGTTTCCAGCTCTCCCGCGCTCATGGGTTGCACGAATATTTCACCCAGCACGGGAAGCAATTCCGCTTTGGCCTTGCGCGCTGCTTCCGGAGAGTCCCGCCACCCGACCACCACATGCCACAGTTTTTTGCCGTTCTTAATGTCCACGCGCAGGCATGGGGCAACACCCCGGGCCTTGAGCCCGGACGCCGCCCGCAAGGCCCGCGCCTCTTCCGAATAGGCGCCAGCCATAAGAGCGTACACAGGGCGGTCCGGCTTTCCACCCACCACACGCTGTGAATGCGAAAGTGGCGGGGTGCTTGGTTTGATTTGCCCAGCCCCCTTGCGCTCCTGAGTTCCCTCGCTGCCCGGCACCGCCTGTGGCGGGGACACAGCCCTGACGACGGTGAAGGGTACTGACACCAATTCTTTTTCTTCGTGAAAAACCTTCATGGTCCAGGCCCCGGGGTCCACCTCCCAGTCGTAGGCAAACTCCCAGGCGATCTGTGCTGGCGCGCCTGATTTCGCCGCAACCAACCAGCGTATCGGGGGGAGGCCATCAGTGGCCGGGGATAGGAGCTTCGCTTCCAGGACAACCAAAGTCCCTTTGGGAGCGCCTTCAAATACGAGTTCCAGGCCGAACCGCACGCCAGGACGGGCCTGAATCTCCCGAGATCCGGCTTTGCCCATCTCACCGGCAAACACAACGCGGGCATCTGGCTTGATACCCTCGGACTGGGCCCAGGCCTGGCTCCATAAGCACATGGCCATGGTCGTAAGAAAAAGGACTTCACGCATCAGTGTTCTCTAAACGCACGCGAGCAAGCAAAATGAGGCCTGCCACGAAAAAACCAACCAAGGCAAGCACGGCGGGCCGCGCGGAACCAGTGGTCTGGCTCACCACTGCAAACAGCAGCGGGCCGAGCACGGCCGAGAGTTTGGTGAGAACCGAGAAAAAACCGAAATACAGGGCGGGTTCGTTCTTGGGAACAAGCTGGCTGTATATCGAACGCGACAAGGCCTGTGCTCCCCCAAGAACCAGGCCCACCGCCACGCCAAGGCCGAAATATTCTCCGGCGGTGGTGATCGTTCTTCCATACACCGCAATCCCGACCCAACCCACAAGCGAGAGCATAAGCGCCTGTTTCGCCCCGAACCGGCGCGCCAGCCAGGAGAACGCCATGGCCCCTCCCAAGGCCACGGCCTGAATGCCCAGAAGCGTCAGCACCAGGACGCCCTCGGAAAGGCCGACCTCTTCCTTGCCATAGATTGTGGCCATGCTGATCACGGTCTGAACGCCGTCGTTATAGAGTATGTACGCAAGAAGAAAACGGAAAGTGTTCGGAGACTGGCGCACCTTGCACACCGCCTCCCAGGCTCCCTTGAAACCCTGAACCGCCAATGCCGCCCAGGCTTGCCTTTCCGGGGCTGTTACGGAAGATTCTTTTAGTCCATTGAAGGTGATCAGGGCGAAACCAAGCCACCACAATCCTGCCAGGGCCATGCCCACCTGCACGGCCTCGCGTTGGCCAAGGCCCAGCCATTGGTGTCCCTCCACCAGACCCAGGGCCAAAGCCAACTGCAAGCCACCGCCAGCATAGCCATATGCGTAGCCAAGGCTGGAGACGCGGTCGCGCTCACTGGGAGGGGCGATGTCTGGAAGAAAGGCGTCGTAGAACGTGTTGCCCGCGTTGAAGGCCACATGGGCGCAGATGAAAAACCCCAGGGTCCAGAAGACGTCACCTGGCCCGGACAGGCTTACCAGCACGGTGCTGGCACTTCCGGCCAGGCAGGTGAGCACCAGGAAGCGCTTCCTCAACCCGCCCTTGTCGGCCATGGCTCCCATGACCGGAGCCGCTATGAACACCAGCAAGGCTGCCAGGCTGACCGCATACCCCCACAGGCTGACCGCCGGAATGACTGTCTGCCCAACAGACAGTCCGTTCTTTGCCACAACCGCAGCAAAGTACGCAGGCAAGAGGGCCGTGGCCACCGTAGTGACGTAGGCGGAATTGGCGAAGTCGTACATGGCCCAGGCGAACACTGGCCGGGTGCGGTCCATGTGCGCCCGTGTACGCCCTTTGCCTGCCCACGGCAAATGAACGAATGATTACAAGACTTCCCGTCCCATCCAGATAACACGCCCAAGCACCCGAACGTTGGCGCTCTCATCGAGCGATATTTCCAGGGGGGGATAGAACTGACGGTTGTCGCTCACCAGCACGATCTTGCCAGGTTTCTTGTCCAGCCGTTTGACCACAATCTCCTCGTCGATTCCCACCGCGTAGATCTTGCCCGTGTAGATTTCGGTCTGGGAGAGGTCGATGAGAACAACGTCCTCGTCACGCAGGATCGGCTCCATTGAATCGCCGGATACTCCCATGAGACGCATGTGGCTGATTTGGCCCTTGCGCCTGAGCCAGGCGTGGCGAAACGCGTAGTAGGAATCGATATGTTCATCCACCACAAGGCTCCCGCCGCCGGCGGACAAGCGGGCGCGAACCTTGGGAACATAGGAGAACTCTTCGGGCGTCGAGCCCGGAACAGACGGCCTGTTGCTGACGGACGGGGACTTCTGCCCGGACACGTACATGGACCCCATGCCTGATTCCAGCCACTGGGGGTTGAGCCCATAGTTCCGGCACAAATACAGATACCAGTCGGCGGGGATATGGGAGCGTTTCTTGGCGTCCGTGATGGCTTGACGTCCGATGCCCAAAACCCGGGCCAGTTCGGACTGCGAACGTATGTTCGTCGCGGTCATGATGCGCGACAAAATGACATCTGCAGTGAAACCCTTCACCGGAGTCTGCGGGACAGCTCTTTTCATGGCGGCACCATCTCGTTTTTATTTATATATGTACCGGCCGAACCTTTTCGTCAAGTTACGCTTTCCTGGTTATGTTTGTACGTACACAATTTCGCGCCAAGCCCCTGTTTAGCCGCCCCAATCGCAGGAGGACGTTCCCTTATTCGCTTCAGAAGGTACTCCGCGATTTGTTCTTCGTCCCCCTCTTGACCTGACATTCGCATTGCTTATCGTGGAGTGGGCATGATCCTTCACGATGCTTTCAGAGAGGCTCCTGCATGATCCCTCCCCTAAACATACCCTGGATTTTGGCAGCACTGGCGATTGCCCTGGCGGCGGCATGCTCCACGGTTCCCTACACCGGGCGCAGCCAACTCAACTTTGTGGGAGCCCAGGAGGAGCTTGCCTTGGGTCGCAAGGCAGCCAACCAGGTGGTGCGTTCGGAACGCGCGTCCCAGGATCAGGCCAAGATCGCTGCCGTAAATCGTGTGGGCAGGGCCATCGCCTCTGTCGCCAACATGCCCCGAGCCCAGTGGGAATTTCACGTCATCGAGAAAAAAGAACCTAACGCCTTCTGTCTTCCCGGGGGCATCATCTTCGTCTACTCGGGAATCTTCCAATATGCCCGCAACGAGGATCAGCTTGCCGCTGTCATCGGCCATGAGGTGGCCCACGCCCTGGCCCGGCACGGCACAGAAAGGCTGAGCCAGCAACTCGCCATCGCCCTGCCTGGAGCTGCCGTGGCAACGGTGATAGGATCGGAATCGCCCGCCCTGGGGCAGGCTTTTTCCAGGGTGTACGGAATTGGCGCGCAAGTAGGCTACGCCCTGCCTCACAGCCGTGACCAGGAATACGAAGCTGACCGCATTGGGCTTATTCTCATGGCCAAGGCTGGCTACGATCCTGAAGCAGCCGTGGGCTTTTGGCAGAACATGCGCAAAGCCGGGGGCTCTAAACCACCTGAATTCTTGTCCACCCATCCGGCAGGCGACAACCGAATCCAGACCATCATCAAGTATCTGCCTGAAGCCCGCTCCTATTCCCCGGCCAAGGCCACCCCCTTTATCCCCCCCGACGACGATCCACCGCCGGGTGTAAAGGGCTAGGAAATATGCTGCCTGGAAAACGCAAAAGCGCCGGACGAAAACCGCCCGGCGCTCGAACATGCGTTTCCCTGGGGATTTAAACCAGAGCCTTGGCCGCTGACAAAGCGGCGTCGTAATCCGGCTCGCTCGTCACCTCAGGCACAATCTCCATGTATTTCACCAGACCATCCTTGCCCACCACAAACACGGACCGGGCCAAAAGCCGCAGTTCCTTGATGAGGACGCCCCAGTTGTTGCCGAATGACGCGTCACGATGATCGGAAAGGGTCGTCAAACGGTCTATACCGGCAGCGGCGCACCAACGTTTCTGCGCGAACGGGAGGTCCATGCTCACAGTGAGTATGTGCACGTTCTCTCCGATCTTGGACCCTTCCGTGTTGAAGCGTCGGGTTTCCACGTCACAGACCGGGGTGTCCAGTGAGGGCACCGCCGCGATGATAAGCACCTTGCCCGCGAAGTCCGCGAGAGCCTTGGGGTTGAGATCATTGTCCAGGGCCACGAAGTCAGGAGCCTTCTGTCCTACGGTTACGGCATCCCCCAAGAGGGTCAGGGGGTTACCAAATATTGTGACTATTCCTTTTCTTTCGCTCATGGCGATCTCCTTGTTTGAAAAGCTGGTTTCTCATTAGCCCAAATCCGCGTGTTCGTCATGCCTTTTCAAAAAACAAGCGTTCATAAAGTTTGACATTCAAAGCAACCGGCATTACTGCTTTGATGTTCAAACAATTTGAAATTCAAACATAGAGAGACTTGAATGCTCGACCATACTCATACCAACGGATGCTGCACGCATGGCCATGACCATCATGGCGAGCGAGGCGCCAAATGTGTCTTCTGGCTTACGGTAATAACCATGGCAGCTGAAATAGTCGCGGGGTGGGCGTACGGTTCCATGGCGCTTCTGGCCGACGGCTGGCATATGGCCAGCCATGCGGGCGCAATGGCCGTGGCCTGGTTCGCATACGCGTTCGCCAGGAAACAGAAGAACAATCCGGAGTTGGTATTCGGCTCTGGCAAGGTGAACGCCCTGGCTGGATTCGCTTCTTCCATTGGCCTTGGGCTGGTTGCCGTTTTCATGGGGTTTGAATCGGTCATGCGCCTTGTATCGCCTGTGACCATTGAGTTCACTCAGGCAACGGTCGTGGCCGTTCTCGGACTCTTGGTCAATCTGGCCAGCGCCTGGCTTCTGCGGGATGAGGACCACCTGCACTCCCAGGACCACAACCTCAAGGCGGCATACCTGCATGTTCTGGCCGACGCCTTGACTTCCATCCTGGCGATCATAGCCCTGCTCGGCGGGCGTTACTTCGGGTACGTCTGGCTTGACCCTCTCATGGGCGTGGCAGGCTCGCTGGTGGTCGGCCGTTGGGCTTACGGGCTCCTTGCCAACACTGCCAAGGTGCTCCTGGATCATAGTGTCGACAGGTCATTGCTCGCGGACATGCGAGCGCGTGTGGAAAAAAACGGCGACACTCTCGTGCGAGACTTGGCCGCCTGGAGGGTTGGCCCCCGGAGCATAGCCGTGCAACTGACTGTTGAAGATCCGACTCCAAGGCATCCCGCGCATTACAAAGGGTTGCTCGCTGGCGTGGCAGGGCTTGAGCGCATTACCGTGGAGGTGCACACCGTTCCCAGCCCCCTAGAAAGCCAGGCCTGATTGCCAAGCCAGGCCACAAGGGCTAAACAAAAAACATGGACGAACTTGAGGGTTTAAGCACCCTGATCATCGAATTTTACGAAAAGCTCTCCTCCTGGGAACACGCCGTGGTCCGGGGCAGTACCCTGACCTTGCCCCAGATGCATACATTGGAGATTCTTGGCCAGCACCCTTCCCTGCGCATGAAGGAACTGGCCGCCAAAATGGGCGTGACCACCGGCACCCTCACGGTGACGGTGGATCGCCTGGAAAAGAGAGGGTTGGTGGCCAGGGCACCCAATGAATCCGACCGGCGATCCGTGCTGGTCGAACTCACACAGCGCGGACAGGCTTTCTACGAAGAGCACCACAAGCTCCATCTGGGCCTCACCCGCGAACTGGCAGCAACACTTGGACACGCAGACACGCGGGCCCTCACGGAGATCCTGCGCAAACTTACCCAGGCTTTCTAGCAGGCAATGACGTGGGCAGCGTTCTTATCATAGACGACGACCTTCCCATCAGGGACGCCCTGAGCCGCGTGGTGGAACGCCTCGGGCACTCTTCCGTGGGGGCCGCTACCCTCACAGAAGGAATCGAGAAGGCACGAACTGGTGATTTCGACGTGGTCTTTTTGGATGTCCGCCTGCCCGACGGCAACGGCCTGGATTCAATCAGCGATCTGCAGGGAGCGCCCAGCCGCCCCGAGGTGATCGTCATCACCGGGTGGGGCGACCCCGACGGCGCCGAGGCGGCCATGCGCAAGGGAGCCTGGGACTATATCGAAAAACCCCCCACCCTCCAGGCCATGACCGGCCCCTTGCTCTCGGCCATGAACTACCGGGGTTCGCGCCCGAGGCCACCCGACGAACAATTCATCTGGCGCGGCATCGCGGGTGGGCATCCTGGCCGGGCAGCCTCACTGGAGCAAGCGGCCAAGGCCGCCCGCAGCGACGCCAACATTCTCCTCACCGGAGAAACCGGCACCGGCAAGGAACTCATCGCCCAGGCCATACACGAGAACTCCCGGAGAAAGCAGGGGCCCTTTATCGCTCTGGACTGCGCCGCCCTGCCCTCCACCATCTCGGAGAGTGTGCTTTTCGGAAATGAGCGGGGAGCATATACCGGGGCGGACAGACCACGGGAAGGCTTGATTCTCCAGGCGCATGGCGGCACCCTCTTCCTGGACGAAGTGGGAGAGCTTCCCCTGTCCGTACAGAAGACCTTCCTGAGAACCCTCCAGGAGCGAACCGTCCGGCCCGTTGGCGGCAAAACCGAGCGCCATTGCGACTTCAGGCTGGTGGCCGCCACCCATCGGGACCTGGACGACATGACCCTGAACGGCCTTTTCAGGGAAGACCTTTTGTTCCGCCTGCGGGGCATGGTCATCAACCTGCCGCCACTTCGCGAACACGCCGATGATGTGCTCGCTTTTGCAAAGCATTTCATCGGCCAGTCCTGCTCGCATCTGTCCGTGCCTCCCAAACGGATGTCCTCGTCAGTGGAAGCGGCGCTCGCCGCCTACAACTGGCCGGGAAACATCCGGGAGCTGCAGAACGTGGTGGAGGGGATGGTGACGCTTGCCCTGGAAGAACCTGAACTGCACCCGGTGCATCTGCCGGTGCACATCCGGGTCCATGTGGCCAGGGGGCAAGTGAGGGAGAAGGATGTACCGGATCCGCTCCAGAGCCCGGACGAACCGCGCAAGCCTCTGCCCCGGCTCAAGGTATACCGCCAGGCCATGGACAGACTCTACCTCGAGCAGCTTCTTGATCAGTCCGGTGGCAGGCCCCAGGAGGCATGCCGCATCTCCGGGATGTCACGTTCAAGGCTGTACGCCCTGCTCAAAGAGCACGGGATGAAGCTCCTAGGCTGACGTCAGCGCCCTGTAGACCCTGCCGACCCCATCCAGCATCGCATCCGGAGAAAACCGGGTTCGTACGGCCAGAAGTCCATTCGCGCTCATGCGCTCCCAGAGTGCCTGATCCGCGTCGATCTCCATGACAGCATTGGCCAAGGCGGACGAATCCCCTGGGGGTACCGTCAGGCCAGTGACCCCATGCGCGTTGACCAGGGGAACGCCGGAGCCGGGAATGCGGGTGGACACCACCGGGCGGCCGCAGGCCATGGCCTCCAGTTGGACCATGCCGTACATTTCGGCCCGGGTTATTGAGGGGAGGCAGAACACCCTGCAGAAATGGTAGTAGGCGGACAATGCTTCCTGAGGAATTTTCCCTACCAAATGGACCTTCCCTGTGAGCCCTTTGGCTTCGACAAGCTCCCGCAACTGTGGCTCCATGGGGCCGGACCCGCCAATGAGCACTACCCAGTCGCCGGGCAACCTCGTTGCAGCCTGGATGAGCACGTCGAATCCCTTGTAGGAAATGAGCCTGCCAAGGGCGAATACTGCCTTTTTGCCAACGTGTTCTTCCCGCAAGCGGGCCAGGATGTCCTGATCGACCGTTCCAGGCGCGTAAGGTTCGGGGTCCAGGCAGAAGGGTATTATGTGCGCCTTGCCTGCGAATGCCGCGGCATATTCCGAGACCTCCACGTGGGCCCCGGTTGCCCCGATGACCGCGTCCGCCCGGTTCGCCAGCCAGTTGCCGAAAAAGAGCCGGTAGGCCTTGTTGATATACTTCTGGCGGATGACGTCGCTGTGCCAATGAAGCACTACCTTGGCTCCAGGGTTCACCAGGCGCAGTGCCAGGGCGGCCATGGGGTTGGGGCAGTGCAGGTGGAGGATGTCGTAAGCCGGGGCGGCTTTTCGCAGAAGCCGTATAAAGTCCATGGACAATGGGGTGGAAAAAGCCACTCTGGGGGTGTCCGCACGGGTGACCGTGTAGCCGTTCCATTGCTCAGACACGGTAGGCCCGCCAGGGTTGAAACAGAGTATGTCGCTTCTGACCCCGCGCTTGGTCATTCCCTCGGCCACCTGGAAGGTTACCGTTTCCACTCCGCCTTGGACGGGGGGGTAATACTTGCCCAGATGCAAAACGCGCATCAGGACGAACGCTCCGTAAGCCGGTTCACACCAGACCCCAGATCTTCTCAAGGGTGGAGACCACGGTTCTGCGCAATTGTTCCACCCGGCGCAGGGTGAAGTCCGAAACAGTCGTGTTGGAGAGATTCTTCACCAGCCACAGGGTGCCCAGGTGCGCTCCCTGCTTGTCCATAAGGGGCAGCTCGATCTTCAATAAAGACCTCTGGGACAGGTAGCCTCGTTTGTCCCGGTCGAGATCCTGGCGGGTCCATTCGAAACACGCACCAGGCCGGCAGGCATCCGCAGCACTGGGTCCAGGAGAGGCTTCAGCCGTATTTGACCCATGTTTCTCCGCCAGGGTCATTTCTCCCAGATCGAAACCAAGCTGATCCAGAGCCTCGCATACATTCTCCCACATCTGTTCCAGAGTGGTGGACTGGGATATCTCTATCTGCAGGTTCAAGAAGGTACGCCGGCCGTGGCTCACCCCGGCCTCGTCAGAGATGTCCCTGATCCAGCCTACGATCTTGTCCAGGGCGAAAAAGCTGAAATAGCCCGCCTTGCGTACAAACAGGATGAGCGCACCGCCCAGAAGGAGGATGAACAGTCCGGCCGGGATGTCGCGCATGTTGACGATGAGGACAGACATGATCGCGAGGAATGCCGTGACCGCGTAAATGAACATCACGGTTTTGCGCTGGGACCACCCTTTGGCGATAAGATTGTGATGGACGTGCTCTCGGTCCGGCTCGAACATCTTCTTGCCACGCACGAAGCGGCGAAGCGGCGAAGTGACGGTATCCAAGAGGGGCACGCCGAAGGCCAGAATGGGCATGAGAATCGTGGCCCCGACCTGGGACTTGGCCGAGGTCAAGATGGAGAGCGCGGCCACCATGTACCCCAGGAAATAACTTCCCCCATCACCCAGAAAGATGGAAGCGGGGTTGAAGTTGTAGCGCAGGAAGCCGAGCGATGCCCCGCCAAGGGCCGCGAAATACATTGCGGGCAGGCTCTCCGCGCGCATGGTGGCCAGCACGGCCTGTACCGCGCACACGAAGAAAGCCACGCCTGCGGCCAAACCATCCAGACCGTCGATCAGATTGATGGCGTTTATGAAGAGCACGAACCAGAAGACGGTGAGCACGTAGGAGAACAGCTCGAAATCCACAGTAATGAAGCTGCCCAGACTGAAGGATTCGATCCTCACCCCGCCGAAATAGCAGATGCTGGCGGCCGCCACCTGGGCCAGAAACTTGACCTTGGCGGGCAATGGCTTGCGGTCGTCCACCAAGCCAACCAAAAAGATGAACACACCTCCGCCAAACACCGCCCAGACGTGCGACGGGTCGATGAGACGCCCATGCCTGGGAAGTTCGGGAAGCCAGGCCACTGCGGCGGCCACGAAGAAAGAGACCACCAGGGCCAGCCCTCCGCAGCGAGGGATTGGGTGGGTGTGTATTTTGCGTCCCTGGGGGGCGTCCATGAATCCGAACGCCCGGCCGAACCTCGCGGCCAGGGGGGTAGCCGCCAGGGCCGCCAAAATCCCTACGGCGAAAACCCCGACCACCCAGGATGTCATCAGAAAGCCCGCCTCACAAACGTATAGAGGGACTTGAGCAGGCTCAGCAGGCCTTTGCGCCGAACCATCTCGGCCATGATGGAAAAGCTCTGACCTGGCTCAAAAAGATACTTCAGTACTTTCTTGCGGGCCACCCTGCGGGAGAAGATGCCGCACCACCGGTCAATCTCCTCGTTATCGAGGCCGGGATAACTGATGATGGAGGTTCCCATGCCGTCGAAGCGGCCGAGGTCGGTGGTGGTCAGGTATCCGTTTTTCATGGCCCACTCGTACATGGGGGTGCCTGGGTACGGAACGGCTTTGGACACCTGGGCCGTATCCACTTCCAGCTCTTCCATGTAGGCCATGGATTTCTTGATGGTCTCCACGGTCTCGCCAGGCAGGCCCAGGCAGAAGGTGGCATGGGTCCTGATGCCCAGTTCCTTGCACCATCTGGCCACCTGCTTGGCCCTTTCCAGGTCCAGGGGTTTGCCGATGGCCTTGAGGATGCCCTGGTCCGCAGATTCCACGCCGAATTTCATGCCGATGCAACCGGCCTTGGCCATGGCCTCGAGCATCTCACGGTCCACGAACATGGCGTCGCCCATCACCGTCCAGGGGACATTGAGCCCGCGGCGGATAATCTCCCCGCAGATTTCCATGACATGCTTTTTCTTAACCACGAAACTCTGGTCGTCAAAGTAGAACTGGCGTGCTCCGAAGCGCTGCTGACAGTACTCCATCTCATCCACCACGGACGATGCGCTACGCGCCCGGTACTTGGGCGAAGCGTACATGACGTGGCGTTCCTGACAGTACACGCAACCGCACGGGCAGCCCCGGCTGGAAAGAATGTTGATGCAGGGGCTGTACAGGGTGAAATCCGGGTAGATCGTGGCCGGAAAGTCGTCGCGGTCAGGAAAGGGGAGTTCGTCCAGGTTGGAGAGCAGGGGTCTGGCCTGGTTCTCCACAACTGTGCCCGCCTGATCGCGCCAAGTGATTCCAAGGACTTCGGAGAGCGGACCACCGTCCATGAGAGCCAACACCATATCTCGCACAGCCATTTCGTATTCGCCGCGCATCGCGAAGTCGATGCAGGCATTGTCGCGGACGAGTTGTTGGTGCATGACAGTCGCGTAGTTGCCGCAGACCGCCACCTTGCAGCCGGTGGCGGCTTTGACCCGGGTGAGAAAATCCAGGTCTTCGCCCAAAGTCAGGGAGGCCAGTTCGACGACCAGGAGGTTCGGCTTGCGGGAAATGATTTCGGCAAGCAATTCATCGCCGGTCATGTCCAGCACAACGCCGTCCAGACCTTGGACGCTGGCCTTGGTGTCTCGCTTGAGGAGCGCCGAAGTGTACGCGAGCCAGAACGGGAAAGGATAATAGTCGACCGAGCGGGAACGGCCTATGGTCATAGGCCAGCGGGAGCCGGCCTTTATGTAGTGCTTCACGGAGCCGTCGGCTTCGACCTTGACACCGGCCAGATTGGCCACAAGAACATTCATAATGGGATTATCGGAGGTTCGGGTTTCGATGAAAATGGGTTGCCAGGGCCTGGCACCATGGATATTCACAACGACCAGCCGCTTCTATCCCAAAAAAACGCGAACGCCAATGCGCCATAGCCCCCTCATTTTACACGACGCCTTCGCCTTTCCCGGCGGAGGAGAAAAGGTCGCCCAATCCCTGGCCGAACTCAGCGGGGGCATACTCTGGACCGCCCAATTCAATCAGGCGGCCTTTCCTCCCGGTTTCTTCGCTGACCGCCCCCCCATGGACATGCGCGCCAGGGAGCGCCACCCGGACCTGGCCCGCTGGTCCGAAACAGGCTGTTTCTGGAAGTGCTTCTCCGAATTCCCCAAATCATCTGCTCCCTACGCCATCTTCAGCGGATCGCTGGCCCCCATGGCCCACCGGCGCATATCTGGCAAGAAAATACTCTACTGCCACACCCCTCCCCGCATACTCTACGACCAGCGCGAATTCTACCTGCAAAGCCAGCCTCCGGCAAAACGGATTGCCTACCAAGCTTTTCTCTGGGCATTCGAGCGGGCCTTTGCCAAGGCAGCCAGAGCCATGGACCTTATTGTTTCCAACTCCCAGAACGTGGCCCACCGCCTTGGCCGTTACCTGCAATTGGACTCGGTGATCGTCCCCCCTCCGGTGCGTACCGCCGATTACACCTGGCAGGGTCAGCAGGGGTTCTATCTGTCCACAGCCCGGGTGGACAGGCTCAAACGGGTTGAAACCATCGTGGAGGCATTTCTCGGTATGCCGGACAAACGCCTGATTGTGGTATCCGGCGGCAGCGAACTGGAGAGAGTCCGAGCCATGGCCGCAGCTTCTCCCAACATCGAAGTGCGGGGGTGGGTTAGCCCCGAGGTACTGCGGCAACTTACCGGAACGTGCCTGGCGACCATTTACATACCGCGTGATGAGGATTTCGGGATCTCGCCGGTTGAGTCCATGGCCGCAGGAAAGCCGGTGATCGGCGTAGCTGAGGGTGGGCTTCTTGAAACGGTTCTAGATAATAAAACCGGTATCTTGATACAGCCCAACCCAAGACCTGATGACGTGGCCCAGGCAGTGGCTTCCATGACCCCGGAATTGGCGCTCTCCATGCGTCAGGCCTGTGAGGACAGGGCCGCGAAGTTTGACGAGGCCGAATTCAAGAGAAAGATGCATTGCATGATTGAAGAGCTCAATGTCTGAAGTTTTCTATGTTGTTGAACATCATCTCTCTGTGAATCTCTAACTTGGCTGGCACGTTCTCAGATTGATCTCCTGGAGTTAGCACAGAAAGGTTTAGGGTCCCATGCCCCGCAAACTCAAGCTCATAGTCAACGCGGTGCCGCTGACCGGCGTGAATACCGGCATAGGCCGTTACCTGCGCTGCTTGTATACGCATGTGGAGGACTCCTTCGGGTCCGAGCTCGAGATCGGATACTTCGACGGCGCCCGCGTCCAGGACAAAATGCCATTACCAGCCGCCAGCGTGGCTGGCCGTTCCCGCCTGACCAAAATACTCTGGAAGCTTCCTCCCCTGGCCGGGCTCGCCGCGCGACTGGCCGTGCATGCCCAGCGTGAATGGACATTCTACCAAGCAGCCAAAGGATTTGATGTTTATCACGAAGCTGCTTTTTTCCCTTTCAAAGCTCCAAAGAACGTCAAAACCGTGTTCACGGTGCACGACCTCTCCCTTATCCGTTATCCCCAACACCACCCCAAAGAACGCGTACTCTATTTCAATCTTTTTTTTCAGCGCCGACTGAAGCAGGTTTCGCGGTTCTTCGCCGTATCAGAGTTCACGCGCCGTGAAATGTCGGACGTCTTGGGCATAGCTCCCTCCCTGGTGGATTTGACATACAATGCCATCGAGCCCGGGCAGTTCACTCCCTGTCCAGGCACCAGCCACATTCCGGGGCTCGCTCCGGGGGAGCCGTACTTCCTCTTCCTGGGGACCAACGATCCCCGCAAGAACCCGCAGGTCATCCCAAAGGCCTTGGCCCAAAGCTCTTTGGACATCCCCCTGGTCCTGGCCGGATGGAGCGGCTGGTCCCGGGAAGAGACCTCAGCTGGGCGAGTGATCGAGCTTGGCTACGTGCCTGAGGAGCATTTGGCCGGGCTGTACTCGGACGCGCTGGCTCTCATCTATCCCAGTCTGTATGAAGGATTCGGCTTGCCAGTGCTTGAGGCCATGTCCTGCGGGTGCCCGGTGATCACGGCCGATGCGGCCAGCCTTCCAGAAGTGGGAGGAGAGGCCTGTCTCTACCTCAAAGACCCCACAAATCCAGAGGAGATGGCTCGGGCCATGGAGAGAGTGGCCAGCGACGCCTCCCTCAGAGGCGCCATGCGTACGAAGGGTCTTGCACGCGCCAAAGCGTTCTCCTGGGCCGAATCCGCTCGAGCAGCTGTCCAAGCATTATTCGCTATCAGGACTTGACCTTAAAAAGGAAACGCAGCAGAAAGTATAACAATAGCAAATGGCCGACTTGATGTTCTTCACAAACCTCATCGAACCCGTGGAGCCCGCCCATGAGCATCAAGTGGAAAATCTTTCTCATCGCCATAGCCGGCCCGGTTGTGCTTGCCGTTGTCATGTTTTTCCAGGAAGTCAGCTACATTTCTTCCGCCGTGGTGGATGGCGAGATTCACGAAGCGCGGTCCATATGCGTCTTGGCGGAAGCCGCCCGCAACGAGATGTCAAAAAAGCTTGAGCTCGGGGTCATCCGCCCCTTCGATCAAATTCCCAAGGCCAACCTTATCGAGGCCGTTCCAGTTATCACGGCCATCAACATGGCCCAGTCCAACGCGACAAAACTGGGATACCAGTTCAGGGTGCCCAAGGAATTTCCTCGCAACCCCAAGAACGAGCCCACTGAGTTGGAAAGGAAGGTATTAAAGGAACTGGAAGCGAAGAACCTCGAGGAAATGGTCATCCGTGAGTCTGATCAAATCCGCTATTTCCGGGCCATCCGGCTGACCAAGGAATGCCTCTACTGCCACGGCGACCCGAAGGGAGAGAAGGATCCTTTGGGCGGCACAAAGGAGGGCTGGAAGGTCGGCGAAGTGCATGGAGCATTCGAGATTATTTCTTCTTTGGACGCGGCAAAGAAGGAGACCTTCAACGCAGCCATTTGGGCGAGCGTCACCATTGCCGGTGTCCTTTGCGTCCTTCTCTTGGCAGCTTGGTGGGTCATCAGTAATGGGATCCTCCGCCCCCTCACCAATATTCAAGATTTTGCGGGTTCAGTGGCCAAGGGCGATTTGGAAGCACAGCCCAAGGGGACCTTCACGGCTGAGTTGCTCGTATTGAAGGATTCCATCGCTTCCATGGTGGGCAAACTCCGGGAAAAGATGGCCGAGGCGGTAAGCAAGTCCAAGGAAGCTGAAGAACAGAAAAAAGCCGCCGAAGCGGCAATGAACGAAGCGCAAGCCCAGGAGGCAAGGGTATCCGGGCTGCTCACCAAGATGTCCCACGTTGCAGGGGATTCCGCTGAAATCGCCCGCCAGGTGGCGCTTGCTTCCGAGGCCCTCTCCGCCCAGGTTGAGGAAGTCAACCGGGGTGCTGAAATCCAAAACCAGCGCACTGAAGAGACCGCGACCTCCATGGAGGAGATGAACGCCACGGTGCTTGAGGTTGCCAAGAATTCCTCCAACGCGGCGGAATCGGCCGAGGCCGCACGCAGGGAAGCCCAGAAGGGCTCAGACATCGTTGCCCAGTCCGTGGCTGCCATCAAGCAGGTCTACGAGCAGGCCCACCAGCTCAAGGCCCAGATGACCGCGCTCGGCAAGCAGGCCGACGATATCAACAGAATCCTGGACGTGATCTCCGACATCGCTGACCAGACCAACCTGTTGGCCCTGAACGCGGCCATTGAGGCCGCACGCGCGGGAGAGGCGGGTCGAGGTTTTGCGGTGGTTGCGGACGAGGTACGCAAACTGGCTGAGAAGACCATGAACGCCACCAAGGAGGTGGGCGAGGTCATCGGCTCCATCCAGACCGGCGCCAGAGAGAACATCAAGAGCGTGGAAGCGGCCAGCACATCCATCGACCAAGCCACCGAATTGGCCAACCAGTCGGGTGAGGCACTCACCCACATTGTCGAGCTGGTCGTTAACACATCAGACCAGGTGCGTTCCATTGCCACCGCTGCCGAAGAGCAATCCGCGGCCAGCGAGGAGATCAACCGGGCTGTGGATGATATCCGCCGCGTGACTTCGGAAACCTCTGACGGCATGAACCATTCGGCAAAGGCGGTCTCAGACCTGGCTGTGTTGGCCCAGCAGCTCCAGAAGCTCATCGACGAGATGAACAAAAGCTGAGCTTCCAATCAACTTGCCAAGGGGCCTGGGCTTGCGTCCGGGCCTCTTTTGCTTTTATGGAACCGCCCATGAAAGACGAACGCGGTATCTACTACTATCCGGCGCCCCAGAATTCAAAAATCAGGATGTACGTGCGCGAGAGCTTCGGCATCGTCGAGTTCCGCATGTTCAACCTGGACTACCCCGAGGTTTGGGAGCGCCATGGCTGGATCCCCTATGAAGAGATCGAAATGGCTGCCGAGATGTACAAAGAGCGCGGCCGTGGATCGAACCCGCTTCTCCTCTATGACCTGAACGTGGCCAAACGGCTTATCGTGGACGAGGGCCCTGGAGTCACGCATTGAGGAGCGGCAAACCTGACATGCGTCTCTACGGCCAGGTGACCCTGAGCCGGCCCGAAGTGCTGAGCCGTCTGGCAGGCACACTTGTTCCCGATGCGGTAAGCGTTTCCGGTAACATTCTGGACATCGACTATGCCGGCCGGCATACCGACGTGGAGGAGTTTCTGGACGCGGCCGCCGCGCTCATGGAAGAAGGCGACAACGGCCACCTGGACATGTTCGACGACGATGGCTGCGTGCTTACCCGGTATGAGTTGGCACCAGGAGGCCACACGTTCAAGACGCACCGTTACGACGACATCCTCGAACACACCAAGGGCGAAGGGAACTGGTGAAGCAGGCTCCCCTCAATCTGCCTCGCTATATCCGCCATGACGCAACCCTTCGGGCTGTTCAGGACGGTCCGCCACTATCCTTTGGGAATTCTCACGTCTCGAGACCAGGACAATGATTGCTCGCGAGTGGCGCTGTCACTGCCCAATACGCCACAGAATCGGCTTTCTTGAACATCTGGACGCCACTGGCGTAAGCGAATGCCGCTCTCTCCCTGGATTTCTGGGATACCAGATACTGGAGCGAGATCTGGGGCCGGAACTGGAGATCACACTGGTGACGTACTGGCGGTCCGTCGAAGACATTGTCGCCTTTGCCGGACAGGATATCACCAGAGCCAGGCTCTATCCGGACGACGCACATTTTGAGATCACACCGGACCAGGAGGTCAGGCACTACTCCGTGCTTGCCCAGGAAACTCCAGAATCCTGACAGCTGCTATTTGAGCCAGAAGAGATCCAGCAGGACGCCCAGGAACAATGTGGCCGCCACCACACCGTTGAGGGTGAAGAAGGCAACATTGATGCGTGACAGGTCGTTTTCCGAAATAAGCTTGTGCTCGATGACGAGCAGTCCCCCGGTGAGCATCAGGAAACCGAAATACCCCCAGCCCAGAGCGGCAGCCCAGCCAGCCAGGGCGAACAGAAGCACGGCGCCCCCGTGGAGCATGCCGGCCAGGCTTAGTGCACCGCCCACGCCGAAACGGACCGGCATGGAGTACAAACCCTGGGAACGGTCAAACGAGGCGTCCTGGCTGGCGTAGAACACATCGAAACCAGCCACCCAGCAGGTCACCCCCAGCCCGAAGAGCACCGTGGCCAAGCTGAACTCGGGCGTGACGCAGAGCCAACCGGCCACCGGGGCCAATCCTAGCACGGAACCCAGCGCCAAGTGGCACATCCAGGTGAATCGCTTGGTCAGGCTGTAGAACCCCGCCCAGACCAGCACGACTGGCGAGAGCGCCAAGCACAGCGAATTCATCCCCCAGCAGGCCAGCACGAACACCGCGGCGCAGGTTGCCACGAATGTCCAACCCTCGGTGATGGACACCTCGCCGGTAACCAACTCCCGGCCCTTAGTCCTTGGGTTCACCCGGTCATAGCGGTAATCCAGCAGCCTGTTGACGCCCATTGCGTAGGAGCGCACAGCCACCATGGCCACCGTTAGCAAGAGAAACGGTCCAAACCCCGGCCAGCCTCTTTTTGCAAGAAACAGCCCCACAAAGGCGAACGGCAAGGCGAACACCGAATGCTCGATCTTCACGAATCCGGCATACGCCAACGCCCGTTCCTTCACCCATTGGGGATTCCAAAGGGACCCCGTCCCTTTGGCCGCCGGAGGCTTCTTCCAGTTCATAGTGACAATTACCCCAACCGGACCACGCCGTAGTTTTTCTTTCCCTTGCGGACCAGCAAAAGCTCGCCGCCAACGAAATCTCCCGCGGGGAAATCATACCCGTCTGTCACTTTTGCGTTGTTCACGGTCACGGCTCCTGCCGCCAAATCTTTGCGAGCCTGGGACTTTGAGGGGCACAAGCCGAGTTCCACAAGAAGCGTCACCATGTCCGGGATGTCGCCTTTGCCCGCATACTGTTTGCCTGGGGCGGTCTCCAGGGCTGCCTTAAGGGTTCTTACGTCCACTCCATCCAGGCCGCCCTTGCCAAAGAGGTATTCGCTCGCTTTGACCACACTTTTCGTCTCGGCCTCGCCATGAACCATAGTGGTCATCACCGTGGCCAGGGTCCGCTGGGCTTCTCGCAAGTGAGGCCGCTCCGCAACAGCCTGGGCCAGAGACTCGATTTCCTCTTCGGTGAGGAAGGTGAAGAATTTCAGATAGCTGACCACGTCCCTATCATCGGCGTTCATCCAGTACTGGTAGAAAGCGTATGGGCTGGTCATCTCGGGATCAAGATAGATGGCCCCCTTTTCGCTCTTGCCGAACTTGGCGCCGCTGGCCGTAGTGATCAGCGGGAAGGTCATGGCGAACGCGTCCAGGCCGGTCTTGCGGCGGATAAGTTCCAGTCCGGCGGTGATGTTTCCGAACTGGTCGCCGCCGCCGATCTGCAGGGTGCAGTCCGCCTCCTGGCGCAGATGGCAGAAGTCGTAGCCCTGGAGGATCATGTAGCTGAATTCGGTGTAGGAAATGCCGGATTCTTCCCGGTCTATGCGACCCCTGACCGAATCCTTGGCCAGCATGTAGTTCACGGTGAAATGTTTGCCCACATCACGCAGAAGCTCGATTGCCGACAACTTACCGATCCAGTCCAGGTTGTTCACCACGCCTATGGATGCCCCGTTGTCCTGAAATAACTTGACGATCTGGGTTTTGATGCGATCCGCCTGGGCCGCCACCTGCTCGGCGCTCAGCAGCTGGCGCTCCTTGTCCTTCCCGCTGGGGTCACCGATGAGGCCGGTGGCCCCGCCCATCAGCGCCAGGGGTTTATGTCCTGCCTTGGCAAAGCGCATAAGCGCCAGCAGGGGCACCATGTTGCCAATATGAAGGCTTTTGGCCGTGGGATCGAACCCGCAGTACATGACCCGGCCTGGGGTGTTCAGGTGGTCGCGCAGTTCTTCCTCACCGGAAGTCTGGTGCACGAGCCCGCGCCATTTGAGGTCTTCGAAAACGTTCACTCTATCCTCCTTGCCACGGGCGGATGCTTACAGCCCGGCCAGTGGCAGCGTCAATCTCGCAAAGCGCCCCTTCGAGGCGCACGTGCCCCTTGCCTACCTCGAAACGGACCGGCAGCCTGGTGAGAAACCGGCTCACGATCTGCTGGGATTCCATGCCGATGATGGAGTCTTCAGGGCCGCACATTCCTATGTCAGTAAGATAGGCAGTTCCCTTGGGCAGGATTCTGGGGTCGTTGGTCTGTACGTGGGTGTGGGTACCAAGCACGGCGCTCACCCGGCCATCCAGGAAATAGCCCATGGCCTTCTTCTCTGACGTGGCCTCAGCATGGAAATCCACGATGCGGACCTTCACGTCACCAGGGAGAGTGGCAAGCAGGGTGTCGGCTGTTTGAAAAGGACAATCGGCCGGGTCCATGTAGGTGCGGCCCATGACATTCAGCACGGCAAACGGCGTACCGTCCGCAGCCTCGTACACGCCAAGTCCAGACCCAGGAGCCCCAGCCGGATAGTTGGCCGGACGCAGAAGCCTTTCCGTTTCGTTGAAAAAGGCGAAAATGTCTTTATGTTTCCAAATATGATTGCCGCTGGTGAGTGCCTCCACCGGCAGGCACAGGAGTTCCTTGGCAGCCTTGGCGTTGATGCCTATTCCCCCGGAAGCGTTCTCGGCGTTGGCCAGGACCGCATCAAGGCCGAGTGAGAGCCTTAAGCCCTTGAGCGAGTCCGCCAGGGCTTTGCGACCCGGACGGCCCACGATGTCGCCGAGAAAGAGAAGTTTCATGGGAGTGGGTGGTTATTGTTTTGTACAGCCAGAGAGGGCTCCGCCCTCTCTGGGCTCTCCCGCCAGGGAACTTCGTTCCCTGGACCCTATACGGCTTCGCGCCGACCACCGGTTTGCCGGTTGATCGACGCGAAGCGGAAAGGGAGTCCAGAGGGCGTAGCCCTTTGGCCGCCAGAGGCTCTGATATCAGCCGCCGCTATTTGGCGAACCCTACCGCCCGGCGTTCGCGAATGACCGTGACCCGTATCTGGCCGGGGTAGGTCATGTTGTCCTCGATCTTCTTGGCGATGTCCTTGCAGATCAAATGCGTCTTGTCGTCGTCCACGGCCTCGGAATCCACCATGACCCGAATTTCGCGCCCGGCCTGAATGGCGTAGGCCTTGGACACACCGTCGAAATCCGTGGCGATGTTCTCCAGGTCCTCAAGGCGTTTCACATAGCTGGACAGAAGTTCCTTACGGGCACCGGGGCGGGCGCCGGACAGGCTGTCCGCAGCCTGCACCAGGGTGGCATAGACCGTCTTGGGGGGCACGTCCTCATGGTGAGCCTGAATGGCGTGGGTGATATCCTTTGACTCGCCGAACTTCTTGGCCAGATCGTAGCCGATGACGGCATGCGGTCCCTCTATCTCGTGGTCCACAGCCTTGCCGATGTCGTGGAGCAGGCCGGCACGTTTGGCCTTTTTCACGTCCATACCGAGCTCCGAGGCCATGATGCCGCACAGGGAGGCCACTTCAAGGGAGTGTTGCAGCACGTTCTGGGAATAACTGGTGCGGTAGTGCAACTGACCGAGCAGTTTTACTATCTCGGGGTGGATACCGTGCACGCCCACGTCGAAGGTGGCCTGCTCACCCAGCTCCCTGAGCTTCACGTCGAATTCCTGCTCGCACTTCTTGACGATGTCCTCGATGCGGGCGGGATGGATGCGCCCGTCAGTGATGAGGCGCTCCAGCGCCATTTTGGCGATCTGGCGCCGTATGGGCGAGAAGGCCGAAAGTATGACCGTTTCCGGGGTGTCATCGATGATGAGATCGACCCCGGTGGCCGCTTCCAGGGCACGGATATTGCGCCCTTCGCGGCCGATGATGCGCCCTTTCATCTCTTCGCTGGGCAAGGCCACCGCCGTGACGGTCTGCTCTGAGACATAGTCTCCCGCGTAGCGCTGGATGGCCAGGGCGAGGACTTCCTTGCTTTTCTTGCTGGCCTCTTCCTTGGCTTCGGTCTCTATCTGGCGGACCATCCTGGCGGCCTCGTGCCGGGTGCGGCTCTCCACCTCGGCCATGAGGACCTTGCGCGCTTCGTCCGCGGTCATGCCTGAAACTTCTTCGAGCTTGCGCTCATGATCCTGGGCAGCCTGGGCAAGATGCTCCTGCTTCTCGTCCAGGGCCTTTTCCTGGGAAGCCAGACGCTTCTCCTGAACAATGAGGTCCGACTCTTTCTGGGTGGCCTTTTCCAGCTTGGATTCGAGCTTGTCGAGTTTCTCCTGCAGAGAGGATTCCTTGCGGATGAGCTGGCTTTCGCGCTCCTTAACCTCTCGTTCGTGCTCGAGCTTCTGCTTGTAAAGCTCATCCTGGGTTTGAAGGATGATCTCTTTCTTGTGGGCCTGGGCTTCTTTGCGGGCCTCCTCCAGGATGCGTTCAGCCAGTGATTTGGATTCAGCAAGGGCCTTGGCGGAGATAACCCGGTTCATGAGCCAGCCGCCTGCGGCGCCAGCCAATATTCCGGCTGCGCCGATAAGCAAAACGGTGAAGTCCATAACGACTCCCTTATGGTATCACGGGTTTTTAGCCCGATTTATTCGCCGGCACGGGCAATGCCCTGCGGCGTGAGCTGGAAAAAAGCTGTAGGGATGCGGCAAGGTTGCAAAACGGAAGGGCGGGACGAGGTGTGCCGGTCAGAGGGGATATCCCATGCAACTGCCGGTCACTTGGCTGGTAATCCCCGGAGGGCCGTGTCGGCAATTAATTTTGAACCTTGCTAAGCAAGGTGGGCGACGCTGGGCGGCCTTCAGGCTACCCGTGACAGGCTGCACACCAGCCGCCTCGGAGCATCACCCTATTTTTGAGTATCGGCTCAAAAATCAATCGTCGATCACGCGCACTCCAGGGAGAATTCACGCCATTGGCCGGTTATTTAACATCCGGCACTTTTATCTTGCTCAGAATCTTGTCGAGCTTCAACTCCATCTCGGCAAGACGCTGGTTGGCCATTATCAAGTCGTCCGCCAATCCCAGGGCCACAAACGTCAGCAATTTCTCCTTGCTCAGATTCTTTCCACCCGGATTGAGCAACCTGTAACGCTCTTCCACCAATGCCAGGGAATTATCAACGCGGTCCGGTTCCGCGTCGGTCTTGAAGGAAATTTCAAGACCAAGAATAACCTTGTTGTAGCTCGGCATTGGCATTCAAATTAGATGGGCTCCTCTTGCAGTTTTTTCAAGAGCTGATCCACCCGGGACAACACCGCATCCTTCTTTTGGCGCTCTTGGTCCAGGGCCTCTTTCAACGAGGCATTCTCCTGATCCGAAGCGGCCTTGAGGCGCCTGTTTTCTTCTTCCAGGGCCTTTAAGCGGCTTACCAATTGCGCGATACGCTCTTCTAGGGTGTCGATAATGTCCATAACCCGCTCGTAACCGGTTTGACAGCCTAAATCAAGCCGGGTTTTTCTTGCGTGGCTTTATCACCTGGCGTCCGCGGGCAATGGCAAGAGCGCCGTCAGGCACGTCCTGTGTCACCACCGACCCGGCAGCGACCAGGGCATTCGCCCCTACAGTCACAGGGGCCACGAGGGCGGTATTGGAGCCAATAAAGGCTCCTGGCCCTATAACGGTCTTGTGCTTGTTCTTACCGTCATAGTTGCAGGTGATGGTGCCTGCTCCAACATTCGCGTCCGCTCCAATTTCCGCGTCTCCTAAATATGTGAGATGGCTGGCCTTGGCGCCGGGCCCAAGCACCGACTTCTTCATCTCCACGAAGTTGCCCACCTTGGAGCCCTCGCGCATAACCGCTCCTGGACGAAGCCTGGCGTAAGGTCCGGCATGACACTGGGCGCCGACATCAGCCTGTTCCAGATGTGAAAAGGCATGAATCACCGCGCCATCCCCAATCGAAGAATCCTTCACCCAGCAATGCGGTTTTATTATGCAGCCTTTGCCGACGTGGGTAATTCCCAGAATATCGCACGGACCGCATATTTCACATCCTGGCTCAAACACGGCCTTGGGGCCTATCCGGACACTCTCGCCCTGACGAATCACGACCCCCTTTTCTAGCCAACCATCCACGATCCGCCTTCTCAACGCCTCTTCGGCAGCCACGAGTTCTCTGGCATTGTTTATGCCCAGATAGTTCTCGTCCTTTCCTTTGCAAACAGCCACAACCCGGCCGCCGATGCTGCCAACGAGCTCTGCCAGATCAGTTATGTAGAATTCGCCGCTTTTGTTGCTGTTGGTAAGTTTGAAGAGCACCGTGTCAATGGCCGCCACCCTCACGAGATATATCCCTGCGTTAACCTCACCAGTTGCTGGGCCGTGCACGGAAATGTCGTGATCTTTGGCTTCCACGATGCAAGCCAAGCCCGAGGCATCGCGCACCACCCGCCCGTACGCACCTGGTTCCGGCAATTCTACCGTCAGGAAAGCCAGGTCCGCTTTGGCTTTGCGCGAATCTTCCACAAAGCCCGCAAGATCCTCACCAGCGGCCAGAGGCACGTCGCCGTTCATTATCAGGACGTATTCATAGCCAGACTTTTTCACGGCTTCCCAGGCGCACTGAAGGGCATGACCAGTGCCAAGCTGCTCCTCCTGCAGGACGAAGCGGCCTTCATATTCGGGAAAGGCCTTACGAACCTTTTCCGCGCCGAAACCGACCACAACATGAACCCTTTCCTCAAATATTGGAAACAGACCATCCAGCACATAACCCAGCATGCGTTCACCGAGAAGGGTGCGCATCACCTTCGGGTCTTCGGAATACATCCGGGTGCCCTTCCCCGCACCCAGTACAAGGGCTCCAATGGTCTTATCCATGGTCATCCTCACTCGTTCTTGTTGGAAGCGAACCCGGTTTGTCATATCCGCACAGGTTATTCAAGCCGTCCCTGGGCCAGCAAAAAAGCGGCAGACCATCTCTGGTCTGCCGCTTTGTATCGGCTTGCCTGATCTTCTGGCGCGAAGCCGCTCCAGAGAAAGGCTCTCCTCGATTTACGCCCTGCTGACGGTCCCGGCGGACTGGGCAGCGTTACGAGCGCTCATGCGAGCCAGAGCGCGCTGCAGGGCAGCGGTGGCCCTGGCGTTATCGAGGGCTTCCTGTTGTTTGGTGATGCGGGCCCGAGCACGCTCTTCAGCACGCTGGGCGCGTTCCACGTCGATCTCTTCGGCCCGTTCGGCCACTTCGGCCAGGACAGTCACCTTGTCGCCGCTGACTTCGGCAAACCCGCCGGAGACGAAGACGTAGTAGGTCTTGCCATCCTTATTGTAGTGCAGGTTGCCGATGCCCAATGCGGAGAGGAAGGGAACGTGGCCGGGCAGCACGCCGAACTCGCCGAGCACGCCGGGAGCCCCGACGTATTCAACGTCGGAGGACACGACCAACCGGTCTGGCGTGACGATTTCAAGGCGAAGTTCTTTGGCCATGGGACCCTAGCTCTCCTTACCTTTGGATACGGCTTCTTCAATGCCGCCAACCATGTAGAAGGCGCCTTCAGGAAGGTCATCGTGATTGCCGTCAATGATGGCCTTGAAGCCCTTGATGGTGTCTTCAAGCTTGACGTAGCGGCCTTCCTTGCCGGTGAACTGGGCAGCGACGAAGAACGGCTGCGACAGGAAACGCTGAATCTTGCGGGCACGGGCCACGGTCAGCTTGTCCTCGTCGGAGAGTTCGTCCATGCCCAGAATGGCGATGATGTCCTGCAGATCCTTGTACTTCTGAAGGATGGACTGCACCGCGCGAGCGACGCTGTAGTGCTCGACGCCCAGGACCAGGGGGTCCAGGATGCGGGACGTGGAGTCCAGCGGGTCCACCGCAGGGTAGATGCCGAGCTCCGCGATCTGGCGGGAGAGCACCAGGGTGCCGTCCAAGTGCGAGAACGTGGTGGCCGGCGCGGGGTCGGTCAAGTCGTCCGCAGGCACGTAAACGGCCTGCACCGAGGTGATGGAACCCTTGGTGGTAGAGGTGATGCGTTCCTGCAGGGCACCCAAGTCGGTACCCAGGGTGGGCTGGTAACCCACCGCGGAGGGCATGCGGCCAAGCAGTGCCGACACTTCCGAGTTGGCCTGGGTGAAGCGGAAGATGTTGTCGATGAAGAGCAACACGTCCTGGCCTTCGGCATCGCGGAAGTACTCACACACTGTAAGGGCGGTGAGGGCCACGCGGGCGCGGGCTCCCGGAGGCTCGTTCATCTGGCCGTACACCAAAGCGGCTTTGTCCAGAATCCCTGCTTCCTTGAACTCGTGATAGAGGTCGTTGCCCTCACGGGTGCGCTCACCAACACCGGCGAACACGGACAGGCCGCCGTGCTGCTTGGCGATGTTGTTGATCATCTCCATGAGAATAACCGTCTTGCCCACGCCGGCGCCGCCGAACAGGCCCACCTTGCCTCCCTTGGGGAAGGGGATGAGCAGGTCCACGACCTTGATGCCGGTTTCGAGCACTTCAACCTTGGTGGAGAGCTCGACGAACTCAGGGGCGGAACGGTGGATGGGCATGAACTCGGTCGCGCCGACATCGCCCATTTCGTCCACAGGCAGGCCCACGACGTTGATGATGCGGCCCAGAGGAGCGCGGCCCACCGGAGCCATGATGGGGTTGCCGGTGTCCGTTCCTTCCATGCCGCGAACCAGGCCGTCGGTGGCGTCCATGGCGATGGTGCGCACGACGTTGTTGCCCAAGTGCTGAGCCACCTCGAGGACCAGGTCCTGGGCGGTGGGGTTGTTGGTGTTCTTCAGATTGACTGCGTTCATGATGGCGGGGAGCTGACCCTCGGGAAATTCGAGGTCAACCACCGCGCCGATAACTTGTACGATTTTGCCTTTGACACCGCTCATGATTGTTCGCCCCCTTTATCCTTTGAGCGCTTCGGTTCCGCCGACGATGTCCATCAACTCTCTGGTGATGCTCGCCTGCCGGGCCTTGTTGTAGACCAGGGTGAGCGAACCCACCATGTCGTCGCAGTTCCTCGTGGCGTTATCCATGGCCCGCATGCGCGCCGCATGTTCAGAGGCCGACGTGTCGAGCATGCCGCGATAGATCTGGACATTGACGAACCGAGGCAGAAGCTCGGCCAGTAGGCCTTCCACCGAAGGTTCGTAGAGGTACTCCTGTTTGGACCCGGTTGCCTGGGTTTCTTCACCCTCGTCGGCAGCCATGGGCAGGACCGTCAGGGTGACGGCTTCCTGCTTGGGAATGGAGATGAACTTGCCGAAGACCAGATTCACTTCGTCGAAGTCGCCCCGGATGTAGCCGCCGATCACTTCCATGCCCAGCTTGAGGGCCACGGTGTAGTCGAAGGCCCCCATCTGGTCGGCATAGGCCTGGAGGATTTCGTATCCGGACTTGCGTACGGAATCGCGACCCTTCTTACCCATGCAGACGAATTTCACCGTCTTGCCCTGGGCGGCCTTTTCCTTGGCGAGCTTCAAGGCCATGGTGATCATGCTCCCGTTGAAGGAGCCGCACAAGCCGCGGTCGGAGGTGACCAGGACGATGAGGCTCGTCTTGATCTCCTCGCGCACCTCGAGGAGCGGATGAATCGAAGGATCCGCTCCCTTGGCCAGGTCGCCCAGCAGGTCATAGAACTTGTCCGCGTAGGGGCGGAAGCGCTCTATGCGCGCCTGGGCGTGGCGCAGCTTGGCCGAGGCCACCATGTTCATGGCCTTGGTGATCTGCTTGGTCTTCTTGACCGCTGCGATCTTTATTTGAACGTCTTTCAGGGATGGCATGTACTGTGCTCCCTTGGTTAGCCTTCAGCCCGGAAGCCCTTTTTGAACTCGTCAATGGCGGCGCCCAGGGTGGCGGTCAAGCCATCGTCCAGAGCCTTCTTCTCGCGGATGTCCTTGAGAATGTCGGGCTTGGAGTTGCGCAGGTAGCCCAGGAACTCTTCCTCGAACTTGCGCACCGCGTCCACGGCGATGTCGTCGAGGAAACCACGGCCTGCCGCGAAGATAACCGCGACCTGTTCCTCGACCGGCAGGGGCTGGTACTGGGGCTGCTTCAGAAGCTCCACCATGCGCATGCCGCGATTAAGCTTCAGCTGAGTGGCCTTGTCCAGGTCGGAGCCGAACTGGGCGAAAGCCGCCAGTTCGCGATACTGGGCCAGGTCCAGGCGCAGGGTGCCGGCCACCTGCTTCATGGCCTTGATCTGGGCCGCGCCGCCGACTCGGGACACCGAGAGGCCGACGTTAATGGCCGGACGGATGCCCGCGTTGAACAGGTTGGGTTCCAGGTACACCTGACCGTCGGTGATCGAGATCACGTTGGTGGGGATGTATGCGGACACGTCGCCAGCCTGGGTCTCGATGATGGGCAGAGCGGTCAGCGAACCGGCTCCTTCCTTGTCGGACAGCTTGGAGGAGCGCTCCAGCAGACGCGAGTGCAGGTAGAAGACGTCGCCGGGGAATGCTTCGCGGCCCGGGGGACGGCGAAGAAGAAGCGACATCTGGCGGTAGGCCACAGCCTGCTTGGAGAGGTCATCGTAAATGATGAGCGCGTGGCGGCTGGAGTCGCGGTAGTATTCGGCCATGGTGCAGCCGGCGTAGGCAGCGATGAACTGCAGCGGCGCGGGCTCGGAAGCCGTGGCGGAGATGACCGTGGTGTATTCCATGGCACCGTACTTGCGCAGGGTGTCCACCACCAGGGCAACCGTGGACTTCTTCTGGCCGATGGCCACGTAGAAGCACTTCACGTCGCCGCCCTTCTGGGCCAGGATGGCGTCCAGGCAGACGGCGGTCTTGCCGACCTGGCGGTCGCCGATGATCAGCTCGCGCTGTCCGCGGCCGATGGGGGTCATGGCGTCGATGGCCTTCAAACCCGTGATCATGGGTTCATGCACCGACTTGCGGGCGATGATGCCCGGGGCCTTGATTTCAACCGCGCGGAATTCGTTGGCGGCGATGGGGCCCAGACCGTCGATGGGATTGCCCAGGGGATCGATGACGCGTCCGGAAACGGCCTCGCCAACGGGCACGGAGAAGATCTTTCCGGTACGCTTGACCGGGTCGCCTTCTTTAATGTGGGTGTCTTCGCCCAGGAGGGCCACGCCCACGTTGTCCTCTTCCAGGTTCAGCACCAGACCCATGATGCCTCCGGGGAACTCCAGAAGCTCCATGGCCATGGCGCTCTGGCAGCCGTAGACACGAGCGATGCCGTCACCCACGGAGAGCACGGTGCCGGTCTCGCTCATCTCGACGCGAGACTCATAATTCTGAATCTGCTGCTCGATGATTTTGCTGATCTCTTCGGCTTTGATCTGCATGGCCCTACTCACCCCTCTTGATTTGTTCTTTCAACAGCTGCAGCTGTGCCCGAAGGCTAGCGTCCAGGACCTTATCCCCCACCCGCAGGACAACACCGCCAAGAATGGCGGGCTCCACGCCGAAGTCGAGCACCAGCTTCTTGCCAGACTTCTTCTCAAGCGTGGCCTTGATGTCCTTCTGCCGTTTGCCCGGGAGCTCCACCGCGGTGGTCAGCTTGCCGCGCACCACCCCGCTGGTTTCGTCCAGAAGTTCCGCGTAGGTTTTCTGAATGTCCGGCAGGCAATCCAGACGGCCTTTATCAGCCAGCACAGAGAGGAAGTTCACGGACAAGGGGGCCATGTCCAACTTGGCCACAACGTCCTTGAGGACCGACTTCTTCTCATGCGTGTTGAAGCTTGGGCTTTTAAAGAGTTTCAGAAGCTCGGGGGCGGCTGTCATTGCTCCTGCCAAGCCCGCGAGGTCCTTGCCGAACGTGTCGGCGGCCTTTTCCTTTACGCCCAGAGCGAACAGCGCCTTGGCGTATCTGCGTGCGACGATGTTCCCGGTCAATTGAGCACCACCTTGCCTATAGCGTCGTCAACCAGCTTGTCCTGAACCTCTGTGGTAAGCTTCTTGGCCAAAGCGTCCTGGGCGGCTTCGATGATCTTGTCAGCCATCTGAATGCGCAGTGCGTCCATGGCCATCTTGGCTTCCTGCTCGGCGGAAAGCTTTGCCTGAGCAGCGATTCGGGCGGCCTGATCCTCAGCCGCCTTGATGATGGAGGCTTTCAGAGCTTCGCCCTGAGCCTTGTAGTCGGCCAGAATCTTGGCCTTCTCCGTCTCCAGGTCGGCGATGGAACGCTCGACCTCGGTCAGGCGCTTCTGCGCCGACACTTTGCGCTCTTCAAGATCGGCCAGCTGGTTTTCAATGCCCAGCTTGCGACCGCTGAAGGTGTTGGCGATCTTCTTGCCAGCCACCCACCAGACCACGCCCACGACCAGGACGAAGTTAACGGTACGCAGAATAAAGTTTTTCCAGTTGGGGCCATCCTGGCCGTCGCCCGACGCCCAAGCACACGCGGCGGTCAGCAGGCAAACCGCCAAGGTAAAGAGAACAACACGCGCCTTGTTCAATTCCATCCTCCTTAAACGCTCGGGGCTGCCGGTTAGAGAGACTTGCCCAAGATCTTCGCGGTGACCTTGTCAGCCATGCCAGCCACCCCAGCCAGCATGGTATCGAAAGCCACCTTCGATTCGTTCGCCACCGTGGCCCGCGCCCCCTTCAAGGAGACCAAGGCCTCCTCGTTGGCGGCGTCAAGAATGGCCTTCTCCTGGCCGGCACCCTCTTCGCGCAGGCTGGTGCGCACGGCACTGGCCTGACGGCGGGCATCTTCAAGAGCGGCCTGGTAGTTTTTGATTTTCGCTTCGGCGGAGGAAGTGAAGCCGTCGATTTCCGAGGTCTGGGAGGCGACAGTGTCAGCGCGCAACTTGAGCATCCTGCGAACCGGCGCAATAAGCACCACGTTCAAAACCACCAGGATGATGAGGAAGTTGGCTACTTGTACGAAGAACCATTTGTCGAGAACCAATATGTCCATCAACCGCCCCCCTAATTGTGAATTTTGTTTCAAGCCCGGGGGGTTCCTACCTGATTTCCCATATGGTGTCTAGGCCCTTTTTAGAAAAAGACGACAAAACCCATGGTAAATAAACGATTTGCCGGGGATTGTTATGGATTTCACGAATATCCGGGAAGCTTACTCCACCGCCCCGTTTCCACTCGGAGAACACATGCACAACTGCCCGTCAAGCACTGCCCCCTCCTCGACTGAAAGAGCCGGGGTGGTCATGGTTCCAGTGAACCGGGCGGTTTTGTGAAGAACCACCCTGGTCCCGGCGACAACATCGCCGCGCAGGGTACCGCCGAGCACCAATTGCCCGACTTTCACCTGGCCGGTGATAACGGCTTCGCGACCAATCACCAGGGTTCCCTCGGATTCCACCTCACCCTCGAAAACCCCATCGATCCGCACCGAACCGGTGAAATCGAGACGGCCACGATAGGTGGTGCCTACTCCCAGAAATGCGTTGATCTCATCCTTGGCCACGGCTGAACCTCCCGAAGCTTAAGGCGCGTCAGGTCTTTTTGAAGACAAAGCGGCGCATGGAAACGTTGAGTACGATGCCAATAAGGCAGAAGTTCACGATGGTCGCGCTGCCTCCGTAACTGATAAACGGCAGCGGAATGCCCACAACCGGCATTATTCCTAAAACCATACCCATGTTGATGAGTATTTGCCAGAAGAAATAAAAGAACACCCCCGCGGCCAGAAACGACCCGAATCGGTCCTTGGCGTCGCGGGAAACCCCGGCCAGAAAATATAGAAACAGGGAGAAAAGCACCACCAGGGCAATGGTGCCCACAAAACCCCACTCCTCGGCGAATACGGCCACGGCGAAATCCGTGTGTTTTTCCGGCAGGAACCGAAGCTGGCTCTGGGTTCCCTCCAGAAATCCCTTGCCCCACATCTGGCCCGACCCGATGGCGATCTGGGATTGGATAATGTGATAGCCCGAGCCGAGCGGGTCTCGTTCAGGATTGAACAAGGTCAAAATTCTGAGCTTTTGGTAGGGTTTAAGGAAGAACCACCCGCAGGGGACCAGTATGGGCACCACCAGGAGGAGCACCTTGAAAACACGCCCGGTCAAGCCACGGTAGAGGATCATGCCACATAGAAGAAGCAGGATGTTGAGCCCCGAGCCCAAATCAGGCTGGACAATGACCATGGCCGCGGGCGGCAAGGCCACGGCCAGCACGCCCAGAAGACCCAGCCAGCCCAGCCGCCCGGTATCCTTTGAAAGAATGAGGGCGCCCACCACGAGAGTGGCGATCTTGGCCAGCTCACTCGGCTGGAAGCTGAACACACCGAAGTCCAGCCAGCGTTTCGCGCCGTAGACAGTCTTGCCCATGACCGGCACCAATGCCAGGAGCACCAGAGTGGCTATCATGAGCGGCCAGGCAAGATGTTTCAGATACCGGTAATCGAAGAGCGTCAGGCTTATCATGCAGAAGAACCCGACCAACCCCCAGATGCACTGCTTCTGGTAAAAGGGGTTCAAGGATACGCCGTCGCCCATTCGAAAACCGCTTGCCGAATAGAGATTGAGCACGCCCACTGAAAAAAGCACGGCAATTATGGCCAACAGGGGCCAATAAATATGGGTGAGCAGTCTGCGATCAATGGGTGACATGCGCGGTTAATCTCCGATCTCACCCTGAGGCTGCGGTTCTGATTTCACGGTTTTGGCTTGCCCGGGAACAGGTCCGAAAAGATAGTCATAGACTGCCTTGACCATGGGACCGGCTGTCTCGCCGCCATGGCCACCGTGCTCCACCATGCACACCACCACGTAGCTCTTGCCGTCCTTGATGCCCCAGGAGGCCAGCCAGGCGTGGTCTCGGTACTTGTAGGGCATGTCGTGCACCTTCTGGCGCACATCGGCGTTCACGAGCTTAACCACCTGGGCTGTGCCCGTCTTGCCTCCCAGTACCGCATCCGGACGTTTGAGCCTCTGCGCCGTTCCCGCCTGGACCGTGTCGGCCATGGCTTTAACTATGAA
The DNA here is from genome assembly GCA_016208105.1 of Desulfovibrio sp. NCBI lineage: Bacteria > Pseudomonadati > Thermodesulfobacteriota > Desulfovibrionia > Desulfovibrionales > Desulfovibrionaceae > Desulfovibrio > Desulfovibrio sp. Next base: position 122,124 of record JACQYS010000002.1, on the reverse strand, counting down.
CTCCCGGTCCTTGTCGGACAAAGCCAGCTTGGATTGAACGTCTACCGGATCGTCCAGGACCAGGCTTGGCCGGATGACTTTGCCCCCGTTCAACACGGACCCTATGAATTTTGCCAGCTGAAGAGGCGACACCTGTACATAGCCCTGCCCGATCGAGCAGTTGAGCGTCTCACCCCTGGTCCAGTTTTCGCCGTACCGCCGCTTCTTCCAAGCAGTGGAGGGAATGAGCCCGGACCGTTCGTGTGGAAGGTCGATACCAGTCGGAGTGCCGAACCCCGCCTGAAGCGCATACCTGTTGATACGGTCGATACCCAGCTTTTCCCCAAGCTGGTAAAAATAGACGTCGCAGGAGTGTACAAGGGCCGAACGCATGTCCACGGTTCCGTGGCCGCCCTTCTTCCAGCAGTGAAAGTCGTGATCGCCAACCCTGTAAGAGCCTGAACAGAAGGCCGTGTCCGTAGTTTTGACCAACCCCTCGGACAAGGCGCAGGCAGCCATGAGCACCTTGAATGTCGAGCCTGGAGGATACACGGACTGTGCCACCCGGTTTTGTATCGGGTGCATGGGATCGTCGCGAAGCTCCTTCCATGTCTTGGCAGGAATACCCAGCACGAAGAGGTTGTTGTCGTAGCTGGGTTGGCTGACCAGGGCCAGAACCTTCCCTGTGTCCGGCTGGAGCACCACGATGGCCCCGGCCTGCCCTTCAAGCTGTTTGCTGGCGAATGCCTGCAGATCGGCATCGATGGAGAGACGCAGATTGTTCCCGGAGCGCGGTTCCAGGATAACCTGTTGGTCGTGCTCGCGCCCATAGGCGTCCACCTCGATCTGTTTGAGCCCCTTCTCGCCCCGCAGCCGCTGCTCCAGGGTGAATTCAAGACCCTGTTTGCCCACATGGTCGCCTAGCGCCAGGCTGGAGTCCTTCTCCAGTTCCTCCTCGTTGGCTTCGGCCACATACCCCATGACGTGGGCCAGGAGCTTGCCGTCGGGATAAAACCGTTTGTGCCGGATGAGAATCTCCAACCCCGGCCAGGACACGGCATTGGCCTCGATCTTGGCGAGCAGTTCGTAGGAGAGGTTGGAGATGAGCACCATGGGTTCGAAAGGCTTGGAGCGTTTCTTGCCGCGGATGTACGTGTCGAGCAGGACATGGTAGTCGATGCCCGTCCATTCGGAGACCTTCTGGAGAGTGCCCTGGATGTCTTCGCAGTCTTCGCGGATGAGCCCCAGCGCGAACGAAGGTTCGTTGACCGCCAGGGTCTTCCCGTTGCGGTCCAGAATCATGCCGCGCCCGGCGATGATGGATGCCTGGCGCAACTGGTTTTCCCTGGCCAAATCCGCGAAGTGCTCGCCTTTGTGCACCTGCAGGTACCACAGGCGCAGGGTGAACAGACAGAAGAGGACCAGAATAAGACTCTGGAGCAGTATCAGGCCGCCGCGCGGTTTTTGCTGCCCTCCGTCGGGCTCATACGTCTTGGGCATTTTGCGGCAGATGGTTGTAAATTATGTAAAGAAGTCCCCATTCCACTGGGAATACGGCTGTCTGCACGATTGACTCAAGAAGCACACGTCCAGCTGGTACGCGCCAATCCTGGAGCTGGGTCATGACATTCATCAGGCCGAAATGCAAAACTCCGAGGCAGGCCCCAAGGATAACCACGAACAAGAAATTTTTTGCCTCGAACAGCCAATGCCCCAGAAAAAAAACTGCCGCCAGCACACCGTACCACAGGACCACAGTGCCGAACGCAAGAGAGCCTGTGCCTTCCTGAAGCATGAGCCAGATAAGCCCCATGATGAGCGAGGTGCGAGGTTTTTCCTCCTGCAGGCTTAAGATGAGCCCTGGGGCAAGAAAGTCCACTCCCGGCATGAAACTTTGCAGCCACAGCCCCCCCAGGGTGAACACCGTCCAGAACGTCAGGCGAAGGCCGCTCACTGGGCCTCGCCCCGGCGCTTTTTGGGGGTCGATTCCTGAGGTCTGGCCTCAGGCGGTTCGTTGCGCCCGCGCTTCTTGACCTCACCTTTGCGTTCGGCCGCGCCTTTGGGGCGTTTTGTGGAGGTGTCCGGCAGGGCCTCCTCGCCCTCTTCAGCCTTTGGAGGCGGAAGCTTCTTCAGCAGGACCACTTCCTCGAGTCGTTTCTGCTCGAATAGTGGCTGGGCCTGAACATTCAGGAACAAGGAAGCACCCTCCCGAGAGACGCTGGAAATGTTGGCCACGGGCAGCCCCTTGGGGAAAATCCCTTCAAGTCCTGTGGTGACAAGGGTTTCTCCCGCTTCCACCGGGGAAGAGAGGGAAACGTACTGAAGCTGCAAGGGCTGGTTGGGCCCACGCCCCAAGAGAATTCCCTGGGTGCGCGTTTTCTGGGAGACCACCGGAATCTTGCTGTTGGGGTCGGTGATCATGATCACGGTGGCCGCGCTCATGGAATAGCGCAGCACCCGGCCCACAACACCCTCGGGAGCTACGACGGGAGTATTCATCTCCACTCCGTGCCGGCTTCCCTTGTCAATGACGAACGTTTCCAGGGCGGCGTTGGGTCCCAGCCTGTGCGCAATGACCCTGGCACCCTCCCTGCTCCATTGTGGGGGGGGGCTTATGAGCAGGAGTTCGGTGAGGCGTTTGGCAAGGGAGGCCTGCTCCCGGGCGCCGACAAGTTCGTCGTTGGCTTTGGCCAGGTCCCCGCGCAGGGTTTCGTTCTCCTGCCTAAGCCCCACGAAGTAGACGTAGCGATCCCAGAATGAGGATAGACGTGTCCACACCCACTTGCCGGGGGTAAGCACCCACCGGGTGAGCTCAAGGCCCGTATGGCTGGCCAGGGTGTCGACGTATCCGGTGCGGATGTTCCAGGTGAACAGGCCCAGATAGACGAACAAGACCACCAGCAGACCCAGTGCTATGCGCTGGGGCGTGGGCTTAATCGATTGTTACCTCTTTAAGAACATCCAGATTGTCCAAGGCCTTGCCCGATCCGAGCACGACCGCCGAAAGAGGGTCGTCCACGATGACGATGGGCAGGCTGGTCTCTTCGCGTAGGAGCTGGTCGAGGCCGCGTAGGAGCGCTCCGCCACCCGTGAGTACGATGCCCCGGTCCACGATGTCCGCGGCCAGTTCGGGAGGGGTCTGCTCCAGGGCGATGCGCACCGCCTGAACGATGGACTCCACCTGTTCGCTGATGGCCTTCTGGATCTCGTCGGCGGTGATGATGATGTTCTGAGGAATGCCGGTCACCAGATCGCGGCCCTTGACCTCCATCTCCCCCTGGCTGGTGGAGTGGTGCGCGCTGCCGATCTGGATCTTGATCTGCTCGGCCGTGGATTCGCCGATGAGCATGTTGTACTTGCGTTTGACGTACTGCATGATGGCTTCGTCCATCTTGTCGCCGCCCACGCGCACGCTCCGGGAATAGACGATGCCGGACAGGGAGATGACCGCCACTTCGGTGGTGCCGCCGCCGATGTCCACCACCATGTTGGAGGTAGGTTCGGTGATGGGCAGATTGGCTCCGATGGCCGCGGCCATGGGTTCCTCGATCAGGTACACCTCGCGCGCTCCGGCGGACTGGGCGGACTCCTTCACGGCGCGCTTCTCCACCTGGGTGATGCCCGTGGGCACGCAGATGATGATGCGGGGCCTGACGAGCCGCCTGGAGTTGTGCACCTTGGAGATGAAGTGACGAAGCATCGCCTCGGTGACCTCGAAGTCGGCGATGACGCCGTCCTTCATGGGCCGAATGGCCACGATGTTGCCCGGGGTTCTTCCGAGCATCTTTTTCGCCTCGGCGCCCACAGCCAGGACCTTGTTGATCCCCCGGGCATCCTTTTTCACGGCAACAACCGAAGGTTCGGAAAGCACGATCCCCTTGCCCTTGACGTAGACCAGGGTGTTTGCCGTACCCAGGTCTATGGCCAAGTCGTTGGAGAAAAATCCCAATGCGGCATCCAAAAGTCTGGACATGATCCCTTCCTTGGCTCACTTAAGGAGCCTAACGTATTACAGAAGCGCGCGGAGAGCGGCCCAAAAAGGTACTGCAGCCGACAAAAAAAGGCGGCCGCGCGCGGCCGGCCCTCGGGTCGGCAAAGCGGGAACCAACCGGCCCTCGCCCGTTTCGACGCTGGTGTTCTTCAATTCCCGCCCCGATGTCAACGGGATTTTGCATCAATGAAGCACGACCCACTGGCCTCCGCTCCTTCCTGTGGCTACAATACCGTATCCGCTCGCTGGCGCGCGCTCTTTGGCAAGGGCTCCCGAAAGATCCCGCTGGATGCCGGATTCACCTGTCCCAATCGTGACGGGACGATCTCTTTTGGCGGCTGCACATTCTGCAACGAGCAAGGGTCAGGCACCGGCTTTAGCAGCGCCATGACCCTTTCCCAGCAATGGGAGCACTGGAGGAAACTCAGGCAGGCCAAGTGGGGGGACGTGGCCCTCATCGCATACCTGCAATCCTTCTCCAACACGCACGGACCGGCTTCGATACTTGAAGGAATTTTGGGAGAGCTCTCCTCCCTCCCGGACCTCTCCGGGCTCTGCCTGGGAACCCGGCCGGACTGCCTTGACGACCAAAAGCTCGACCTGCTGGCGGCCTTTCCCACCAGCGAACTCTGGTTGGAACTGGGCTTGCAATCTTCCAACCCGGCAACCCTTGCCCGGGTGAACCGGGGGCACGGGCCGGGGTGTTTCGCCCGCACCGTGGAGAACGCCGCGAATCGTGGGATAAAAGTGCTGGCCCATGTGGTGGCTGGGCTGCCCGGCGAGACGCTTGCGGATTGGTCCGCCACTGTGGACTTTGTGAACCGACTGCCCGTGGCCGGCATCAAGTTCCACAACCTGTACGTGGCCACATCCACTCCGCTGGCCGAAGAGTTCCGCGCGGGCGGTTTTTCGCCTCTCACCCTGGAAGCGTATGCGGGCTGGGTGGCTGATTCGCTGGCAAAGCTTCGTCCAGACATTGTTGTCCACCGGATCGCGGCCGATCCCGCCCCTGGCGAACTGGTGGCCCCAAACTGGGCCGGCGACAAACGACTGGTGCTTGATTCCATAGCTGACGCCATTTCCAGGGGCAACGTCCGTCAGGGGATGTATTGGCGTTAGTGGTTTTACAATACACCATGCGCAGCGAACCGAAATGATGGTTCGCTCGCCCGCACCGTACGCGATTCAGGAGGAACTCCTCATGATCCGGTTCGTTCAGGCCTTCTTCGTTGTCGCGCTGGTTCTGGTGACTGCCCTGCCTTCCCCCGGCCAGAGCGGATTCAGCCCGGAAGACAAATCCTTTTCCATATCCGTGCCCTCGGGCTGGGTAGCCATTCCGGCTCTTGAGCTTTACCTCTTCGAGAATCCCGGCCGAACAGGCCCCGTTCCCCCCGAAGAGATCGCTCTGTTCCGCAAGACCCGCATGGGTTTCCAGAAGCCCGCCGAGCAGTGGTTCACCACGCCCTACATGATCATAACCCTGGAGACCGGCAAGAAGCGCGGCCCCCAGGAGCTCTTCATGGACCATGTCCTGGCGGAAAAGGACAGCGAGGCCCATGCCACGGGAAACGGGCACCGTTTCCTGGAAAAGGACCACATGCCCACCAAGCGTATGCACTACTATAAGGATGTCAGCTACAGTCCGGCCCAGGGCAAGAAGATCGCCATGGGAGCTTACACCTACCTGACCAGCCGAGGCTTCCTGCGCGTGGCCTGGTTCGTGGACGAGGACCAGCTGCGCGCGTACGAATCCGTTTTGCACCAATCGGCCATGAGCGTTAAGCTCTCACAGGAACTCGAATACAAACCGGAGGGCAAACAGTGAGCAGTACCGAGATCATCGTGGTAAAACCCCTGGCCTTGCGGTTGGAATGGAACAATGAAGTGCTCAAGTCCATCAGGCTGACCTGGGCGGCGGACACGGTGAAATCGAAGCATTCCACTCCTACGGGCCGGAAGCTGGAAGAGGCGCTTGCCAAGTACGTTACCGGCGCAAAGGTTGATTGGCCAGAGTTGCCAGTCGACCTAAGTGTGCTGCCGGCGTTTCATAAGACGGTGCTTGAGGAACTCGCGCGAATCCCCGCTGGCAAAGTGATGAGTTACGGAGAGTTGGCCGCCAAATGCGGCAGCCCCAAGGCGGCCAGGGCAGTGGGGCAGGTGATGGCCAAGAACCCGTGGCCGCTGGTGTACCCGTGTCACAGGGTGCTGGCTTCCGGAGGAGGGCTTGGCGGGTTCGGTCCTGGCCTTGAGATGAAGAAGTGGCTGCTGGAATTGGAGGGCGCTCTCTGACTCACCGGTGTCCGCTCACATCGAACAAAATAATGTTAGCCATCCCGGCATGATCGTATCGCCTTTTGCCTCCTGAAAAAAAAACTGTTAGGCAAACTTCGTGAACATCGCCGACCTGGCCCTTTTGGTCATCTGGGGCTTCTTCTTTTTCCGGGGCTATTTCCGGGGCCTAATCAAAGAGGCTGCCTCCATCCTGGCCCTCATTCTGGGCTTCAAGGTGGCCGTGCTCTATTCGCCCCAGGTCTCCCCGCACTTAACCTCATTGGTTTCCAACCCGGCCTTCGCGGCCCCGGCCGCCTTCATCCTGATATTCGTTGGCGTGATGATCGCCTGCTCGCTCCTGGTGTCCGGGCTTACGGCGCTCATGAAGCTCACTCTCATCGACTGGGCCAACAAATTTTTCGGCGGGTTCTTCGGCCTGGCCAAGGGCATCTTCATCACCGCCCTGGTTCTTTGGGTGTGGACCGTGCTCCTTCCCAAGCCTGACTTCATGCAATCCTCCAGGCTGGTGCCGGTGCTTGAAAAGGTTGACTCCTACCTCTCCCAATTCATCCCTGCGGACTGGAAACAGAAGCTCAAAAGCCTGACGCCCCCTCCAGTGGTTCCCCAGAAAAAGCCGGTTCAGGAGCCGCAGCCCCAGCCGAAGCAGAACGCTCCGACCCAGCCAAAGAAAACGGGCAACCCTCCCGACAACCGGGCCAAGCCCGGCTCCAACCAGACCTGATTAGCGAAGGATACACCCATGGCCGACACTTCCGGCGAATCCCTGGCCAAACTGCGCCAGGTGGTCGCCACACTTCTTGGCCCCGGCGGCTGCCCCTGGGACCGCAAGCAGACCCCGGACACCCTGTGCGACTACGTCATCGAAGAAGCATTCGAACTGGTGGAGGCCATCCGCGCCGGTGATACGCCGGCCGCCATGGAGGAACTGGGGGACGTGATGTTTCTCCTGTGCTTCATCGCCAAGCTCTATGAAGAGAAAGGCTCATTCACTCTGGGCGATTCCCTGGACTCCATCACCGCCAAGATGATCCGGCGCCACCCCCACGTGTTCGAGGGGCTCAAGGTGGAGAACCAGGACCAACTTCTCAAGAACTGGGAGCGCATCAAGCGCGAAGAGAAGGACAACAAAGAGGGAATATTCGAGTCCCTGCCCAAGGGCCTGCCCGCCCTGCTCAAGGCCTACCGGTTCAACTCCAAGGCGGCCAGGCACCATTTCACCTGGGAGTCCGACCAGGACCAGACCGCCCAGCTTGCCGCGGAATGGGACGAGTTGCAGGAAGCCAAAGCCTCCGGAGACCTGGCCAGGGTGGAATCTGAATTCGGGGATTATCTCTTCAGCCTGGTGGAATACGGCCGCAGGCTCGGAGTAAAGGCCAACGCTGCCTTGGAAGGAGCGAACGCCAAGTTCCTGGCCCGGTTCAACGCCATGGAGGAGTTGGCCCGAACCCGGGGCCTGGACACCTCGAAATTCAAGCTTACTGATTGGGACGGACTCTGGAACGAGGTGAAGGCCGGGGAAAAATAACCCCGGCGCTACGCCCTCTTCCAACAGTCCGCTATTGGAGCCGTCCGTTCACGTTGACGTTCCAATGCTCGGCCGGGATTGGAAGACACACTGTGCGCCCGTCGAAATCGGCGCACATGATGAGCTCTCCGCCGGTCTCGTTCCAGTAGAGTTTGGACGCGAAGATCCTCACGATCTCCGTAAGCGACATGGATTGGGCGTTGCCCGCGCCCAGGACCTTGACCAGCAGGGCCCTCGCGGCCTTGCCCATGGCCCGCAAGGCCGCAGGCGAGATGGCCACGTCGCCGGTGTCGAGTTCATGGAGCTTGTTTCTGCTGGTGTTCTGGGTGGCGGCCAGCGCGTCCAAGAAGTCATTGTTGTTAGGTGACATGGCGGCCTCCTTGTTTGGAACATATCTTAGCAAGATGCGAGCCATGGCCCAAATGAAGGAGACGATATGCGGGTCAATGACCTGAAATCCCCAAAGAAGCTCATCATCGCCTGTCTGGCGGTCTTTCTCTTCATGATCTACTTCGGCCAGGAGAAGCCTACCGAACCAGTGCTCTTGCGCGGCACGGTAACCGGACTTCAGGAACAGGACGGTGTGCTCCGGGCTGTGGGTGTCGATTCAGAGGGCGTTCGCTACGCGGTGAAATTCACCGGGCAGTATCTGCTGCAGCACACCCCACCCACTCTCGAGGAAAACCAGGAGGTGGAAATGAAGGTGACCGCGTTCAAGGCGGTGAAGCAGGGGATCAGCTGCGAATTCGTGGAACTCGTCAAAGCTGGCCCGGTCAGCGCCTCCAAGGATGCGGACTCTTCAGCGCCAAAAGGGAACGCGCCGCTGCCCGTCGACGATCTCAAGGGTTCCCTCGGATTCAAAGGTATGTAGGCAGAAGCTGCCGGGAATGAGTTCTGGTTCGAGCCGTGCAGCCTCTCTTTCCTCATAGCCGCTCTCGTCCAATCGGATGATCTCCATCATCGACAGGGCGCGACCGTACCAGCTCGAACAATCCTGAGCCGGCCTGAAGAGCCTGCTCCCTCGCTTGATGATGAGGCCTGCGGGCCTGGCCCGGCGCACGTCCGACACTACCGGGTTTAGCGGGTGGGGTTCAAACGGCCCGAAACGAGTATCGCTCCGGTACAGATGAAGCTCGTCCCAGGACGATCCCCCTTCCTCCCGGATGTTCACGAACATCCACCAGCTCCCGCCGTGTTCCAGAAAAGTCGCGTCCGTGGCTGAAACATCGTCCAAGAGGATTCTGTCCAACACCCAGCCTCCCGGGAACTCCGTGCTCCTGTAAAGCCGTACTTGTTTGGCCTGGGCGGTCTCCGGGACCATGTACACGGTCCCTTCATGCTCGAACACCCTGGGATAGGAGAGGTGAAACGGCTCCTCCAATACCCTGCTGGGCTTGTCCAGGCCGCCATCTGGAGTAAGCTCCATCACGCTGAGCACACCTTTTCCCTGGCCTGGGATTTCCTCGATGAAGAGCCACCTGCGCCCGTCCTTTACGAACACGACCGGATCAGCCCAGCCTAATCCTTTGGGCGGGTACACCGGAGTGAACCGCTGTATGGAGAACCCCGACCGGAGAGGATCGCCGTTTCCAGGGCGGAGCGCCAGATGCCATTGACGCCGGTGGAAAATATCCTGCCAGGCCCGCTTGAGTCCGAACGCAGCAAGACCGCCAAAGAAGCGTATCCAATCCCCTAACCCAGGTGAAAACAGCGGTAGCGGTTCAGCCTCAGGGCAAGAATCCCAGAACGATTCACCCTCAAGAGCAAGTCGTCGCGCAAGCCTTGCGGGCAGCCTCGCCATCTTTGCCATATGCGGTCCCGCCCAGGAGAGCGGAAACGGTCCGCTAAGGCACGTAAAGGTTGAGGCGGCAAGCCGTGGCACGCATCCGGCCCTTCGCCACACCACCCGCCCCTCAAGTACTCCGTTCCCCATGAGTTTTGGATGGATGGGCGCGATCTCGAAAGCTCCCAGAGGCAAGCGGGAGAGGAGTTCGTCGGAAATTCGCTGTCCGGGAGAGAGGACAAGCAGTTCCGCCGAGACGTGTTCCAAAGAGACCGCATCAATCGGTGTGTGTGCGAACAGGTCCGGCCGAGGCCCCGCTATAAGCCTCTCCAATGGCAGCAGGCAGCACCAGGGGCTTGGCACCTCGGACAATGAAACCCCTCCCCAGGCCACCGCGATCCCGGCTTCGCCAAGGCACTCCAGCATGAGATCATGCCACTTCCTTGCCCCCGTGGACGGAATTGCCACTCCCACACGTGTTCCGATCTGCTTCACGCGTACCTCCGGCACAGCAGCTACAGCTCCTGGACCAGAGTTGTCAAAACATCCTCCATCGGGTAAGGGGCTGCGACTCGCGTGCGATTCTCGCCCAACAATCCGCCTTGCCGCAGGGAAACATGGTTTTCAGTTCAGCGTCCTTTCTCTTCTATTTCCTCCCCCTGGTGCTTCTGCTCTACTACGTGGCTGCGCCGACCCTGGGACTTCGCAATCTTGTCCTGCTGGTTGCCAGCTTTATCTTCTACGCCTGGGGAGAGGGGATATACACCGTGGTCATGGCCATATCCATCATGGCCAACTACTTTTTCGGCCTCTGGGTGCACCGGGCCCATGAAAACTCCTCGGCCAAACTCCAGATAGGCCTTGCCATCGCATTCAACATAACCTTGCTGGTAATTTTCAAGTACACCAACTTCATCGTCGACAACTTGAATCTCTACGTGGCCGACCCTCTCGGCCTCGCCCGGATGGAGATCGGCAAGATCCATCTGCCCATCGGCGTGTCCTTCTTCACGTTCCACTGCATATCCTACCTGATGGACATCTACCGGAAGCAGACCCCTCCGAACACTTCTCTGCCGCAGCTATCCCTCTACATAGCCCTTTTCCCCCAGCTCGTGGCCGGCCCCATCATCCGCTACAAGGACATCGCCGACCAGCTCAGCAAGCGGACCGTTGGCGTGGAACGCTTCGCATACGGGGTCAACCGCTTCGTGAGCGGACTCGGCAAGAAAGTACTGATCGCCAACGTGGTTGCTCTTCCGGCGGACAAGATTTTCAGCATACCCTCGGACCAGCTCACCACGCCGGTGGCCTGGCTGGGCGTGATCTGCTACACCCTGCAAATCTATTTCGATTTCTCCGGATACTCGGACATGGCCATAGGCCTGGGCCACATGTTCGGATTCAAATTCATGGAGAACTTCAACTACCCCTATATTTCCCGGAGCATCCGCGAGTTCTGGCGCCGCTGGCACATCTCTCTTTCAACCTGGTACCGCGACTACCTCTATATTCCGCTGGGCGGCAACCGCTGCTCCAACGCCAGGGTGACCTTCAACCTCATTCTCGTATTTTTCTTGTGCGGCCTCTGGCACGGCGCAAGCTGGAGCTTCATCGTCTGGGGCCTGTACCACGGAGCATTCCTGGGTCTTGAGCGCACGCGCTTCGGCAAATGGATAGACACCACCTGGCGCCCGGTATCACACGTCTACACCATCCTGGTGTTCATGGTTGGCTGGGTGTTCTTCCGGGCGGAGAGCCTTGGACAGGCCGAGGCATTCCTCAAGGCCATGGCCGGGATCAGCCTGGGCAGCGGCAAGGAATGGCACGTAAACCTGTTCCTCAACCCCAAGGTAATTATGATGCTTGGCCTGGGAGTGATCGGTTCGCTTCCAATCATCCCCTGGATACGCGACTGGAGGCATCGTCAATTGGAACGGTCACCCAGCCTGGCCGTTGGCCCCGGCATCGACGCGCTGGTCGGCCTGGTGGCCACCCCGATCATTCTCATCCTCTCCTGCATGTCTCTGGCGAGCGGCACGCACAATCCCTTCATCTACTTCCAGTTCTAAACCATGGAGAGAACACCGGCACGCAGGCTCGGACTGGCCGCAGCCATTCTGACCTCGGCGCTCTTTCTGGCCGCCATCTGCGCCCCTCCTACAGCACAAATGTTCGGAGTAAATCCGTACGTGCCCCTGCAGGACTCCCAGCCTAACTTCATGCCCGAGTTCCAGCTCGACCTGCCCACTCTTGGCCAGGTGGTTTACAACCTCAGGCGCAACTGGCTTGACCGCAACTTCGGCCTGCGCAAGGTGCTGGTCCGCTGGGAGCAACTGATGGACGTACGGCTGCTCGGGGCATCCATGCCCCACGATCCGGTTCTGGTCGGCAAGGACGACTGGCTCTTCCTGGCTCAGGAAAACCCGCAGTTGAACGTCATCTACGACTACCGCGTCATATCTCCCCTCCCCCAGAACCAAATCGATACATGGGTAAGGATATTTACCGCCCGACGGGACTGGCTCGCCGAGAGGGGCATTCATTACATGGTGGTGGTGGCCCCGAACAAGGCAAGCATCTACCCTGAATTCATTCCTGATCGATTCAACAAGACCAGGGACAACTCCAAACTGGACCAGATGGCCAAGGCTCTTACGGCAGCGGGCGTTGACATCGTGGACCTGCGCCCAGCGCTTTTCGAGGCCAAATCCAAAGGACTCAGCTACTACCGCACCGACAGCCACTGGACGCCGTTCGGAGCCTTCTTCGCCTACCAGCATCTGGCCAAGAGGCTTCAAAAGTATTTTCCCGCCCTCACCCCATCGGACTTGTCTGAATATTCACTGGCCGAACGGCCCGGCCTTCTGGGCGGCCTCTCATACATGATCGCCCTGGGCGATCTCTATCCGGAGAACGTCATCATCCTCGAGCCCAGAAAACCGCGCAGAGCCCGTGAGATTCATGGCGTTGAAGCCCAACTGAACCATTTTCAACCGTTGACCGTGTATGAAAATCCGGACACCTCTCTACCCAGGGCCGTGGTGATCCGGGACTCATTCGTCCACGAGATCATACCCTACTTAGCCGAGCACTTCTCCCGGATGTACTTTGTCTGGCCATTCCCCACTGATGCCGTACATGTGCGTGCATTCGACACGCAGACCATCCTGAGCGAAAAACCGGACATCGTCATCGACGAGTTCGTGGAACGCTATTTCACCCAACCTCCTCCCCCATCAGCGCTTTCCGCGCCCCCCATGGCCCAATGAGCACTCATTTCGAACCACCCCGTGCCCTGCTCCCGGAAGAACTCGCGTGCCTACCCCAGGCCCGGTTCCCAGGGAACGTCGTGGTGGCCGAAACAACTGACCAGGCCCTGCACGCATTGAAACTGCTGAAAGGAAACCCGGTGCTCGGGTTTGACACGGAAACCCGCCCGACCTTCAAGCGTGGCGTCAGATATTCACCATCTCTCGTCCAGCTTGCCGGGGACAACGTGGTGGTACTTGTTCGCTCCGGCGGTTTCGGTGCCTGGGAGGCCTTGGCCGAAGTCATTGGGGACGTTTCCGTGGTCAAGGCCGGCGTGGCTGTTCGCGACGACCTCAATGCGCTTGGCAGGATAGGGCCTGTGGAGCCGAAGGGGTTCGAAGACATAGGCGAGTGGGCCAGAAAGTTCGGCTGGCCCGTGACGGGACTGCGCAATCTCGCGGCGTCTCTTCTGGGAGTGCGCGTTTCAAAAAAAGCCCGCCTCACCAACTGGGAGGTTAAAATTCTTTCCGAGGCGCAGATTTGCTACGCCGCAACTGACGCCTGGGTAAGCCGGGAACTCTACCTGGCCATGCGCGCACTCAATATAAAACCAAAAAAAAAGGATTCGCCCTCACGCGCCCTGCCGGGTGACCGGCCCTGCCCTGATTAATTGCGGGGCCTACCGCGCGTCTGACGAATCCTCAAGGGCGCTCAATCGCCCGCTATGGGACTGCGGATTAACGATCAATACCCTCCGTTGCGGTTGTGACATCTGCCAAAGACCACCCTTGACATTGATTCCCTCATACGCCCTGCACAGTCTCCCGCAAGAAAAAAAACATCTGGCAGAAAAGCCGGTTATTCCCAAGCCAAGAAGAAACTCTGCTTTTACGCCTGGTTCCTGAAAAAATTAAAGTTTCTCAATTATAACAAGCCTCAATGGGGTTTCCCATCTCATCTTGTGGGTGTTGGCTTGAGCGTGCCGCGTTTTACGCTCCATGTCTGTTTCCGGTTGGCCCCGATCGAAGGTCATCCGTAGCTCCCGGATGGCTGCTCCTTGCCGACAGGCCTCACAATCCGTAAAAGCCTCACATGAGTTATTCTCGAGTCACGCTAAAAGACCAGACCAGCCTCTCGGTGTACGACTCCCGTCAAGGCGCCCGGACCATCCTGTTCCTCCATGGCAACAGCTGCGACCATACCTTCCTTGCCCCGCAGATCGAGTATTTTTCCGCGCGCTTCAGAGTCATTGCCCCTGACCTGCGCGGGCACGGCGCCAGCGACAAACCCGACTGCGCGTACACGTTCGCCCGTTTGTCCGACGACATCGCCGAAATGGCCGAACAGATGGGGCTTTCTCCCATGAACGTCGTCGGGCACAGCATGGGAGGGGGCGTTGCCCTCGAACTCTCCCACCGTCACCCGGCACTGGTCCTGACCCTGGCCTGCCTGGACTCCACGGTTCTTACCCCGCCCGGACGGCCAAGCCGCATCCACTCACTTCTGGAAGGTCTTAAGTCCGAAGCGTGGCAGGGATATTTCCTCCGCTACTTCGAGGCGGCATTCGAACCCACGGACGACCCCGACCGCAAACAAGCCATCCTCCGAAGGATGCTCGGCACTCCGCAGCATGTGGTGGTCAGCCTGTTCGAACAATGGCGAATCGCGGACGGAGCAGCGGCCGCACAGGCCTGCCGTACCCCTTTTCTGTACGTGAGCTCGACGAAGCCCAGGACGGACACGGTCCTGTTGCGTGAGCTGTGTCCCCAGTTGATAACAGGACAAGTGGTGGGATCGGGCCACTTCATGACGCTTGAAGTGCCAGGTCAGGTGAACGCGATGCTCGAGAGGTTCCTGGAGATAAATCCTCTATGACTCTTTCAAGTCATCCATGATCCGCTGAAAGACCTGCTCCAAGTTCATCTGCGACGTGTCGATGACCACCGCATCTTCGGCCGGAATAAGAGGGGCGACGGCGCGGTTTCTGTCTTGATGGTCGCGGGCTCGGATGGATTCTTCAATGGCCAAGACATCAGCATCCTGCCCCATTGCCCGCAACTGTTCCGCCCTTCGCTCGGCCCTGATGGCCGGATCGGCGTCCAGAAAGAATTTGCGGCTGGCTCCAGGGAAGACCACGGTGCCCATGTCCCTCCCCTCGGCCACGAGCGACGTCCGCTCGCCGATGGCACGCTGCGCGGCCTTCTGGAAATCGCGGACCTCCGGCCGGGCGGCCATGTTGGAGGCCCACATGCCAACCTGCTCGGTACGCACCTCATCCCCCACCGGACGCCCGTCGCACAAGAGAACCGAACTTGTCCCACTCCCCGCAAGCTCAAAGCTCAAGCCGCTCATCCGCGACTTAAGTTCCGCGGCTGAGAGTCCCCATGCCTTATCGCCGAGCTTAAGCGCGGTGGTCCTGAACATGGCCCCGGTATCCAAATAGGCGATGCCCATGGCCTGGGCCACTTTCCTGGCCAGGGTAGTCTTGCCAACCCCGGCCGGGCCGTCGATGGTTATGATCAGCTTCTCAGCCATGGGCGCCGAGGATTGCTTCAAGAGCCTGCACAAAAGACTGATTTTCCGACTCGCTCCCGATACTCACCCGCAGACATTCTGGCAGCCCGTAGCTGGCAAGCGGACGAATGATGATTCCTTTGGCCAGGAGCGCTTCGAACACTGCCTTGGCCCCCATGGGGGGCGTGAACAGGATGAAGTTTGCCTGGGAGGGGCGCACGTCGCACCCAAGGCGCTCAAGCTCCCCGGAAAGCCAAGCCCTTCCCTTGCGCACAGTTTCCAGGGTGGCCTGACGGAAGTGGCGGTCCTCAAGCGCGGCCATGCCCGCAGCCTCCGCGAGCAGGTTCACGCTAAACGGCAGGCGCACTCTCATGACCAGATCCGCCAGCCACTCCGGCATGACGCCGAAGCCAAGCCGAAGCCCCGCCAAGCCGTAAAGCTTGGAGAAGGTCCGCAGGACAACGACGTTCTCCAAACTGCCCAGCCGACCCATAACCGAGTATTCTTCCTCAGGGTCGGCGAATTCCACATAGGCCTCGTCAACCACAAGGAGCGCTTGGGGCGGCAATGCCTTGGCCAGATACGCCAGCTCCGCCGCCTTCACCGCATGCCCCGAAGGATTGTCCGGGTTGGTGACAAACACCAGGGCGGTGTATTCATCGCACAAGCCAAGCAGGTCCTCGAAAGGAAACCTGAAATCCGGTGAGAGCCTGGCTTGGCGAATCTCCACGCCGCAGAGTTTTGCCTGGAGGCGGTAGATGCTGAAACACGGGTCAAAGGCAACCACATTGTCAATTCCCGGCCTGGCTTTCACCCGGAGCAACAGGTCGATGATCTCGTCCGAGCCGTTGCCCGGCACCACGCATTTGGAGGAAACGCCGTGGAAGTCGGCAATGGCCTGGGTCAGCTTGGGATTACCGGACTGGGGATACCGAAAAACCACCTCGGCCCGGCGGGCCAGCACGCGCTGGACAAGCGGGGAAGCCCCGAGGGGATTCTCGTTGCTGGCCAGCTTGATCACGCTTGGAAGCTTGTAACGCTCCTTTATCTC
Source organism: Desulfovibrio sp. (assembly GCA_016208105.1). Classification (NCBI taxonomy): domain Bacteria; kingdom Pseudomonadati; phylum Thermodesulfobacteriota; class Desulfovibrionia; order Desulfovibrionales; family Desulfovibrionaceae; genus Desulfovibrio; species Desulfovibrio sp. Next base: position 105,737 of record JACQYS010000002.1, on the reverse strand, counting down.
GTCAATGGAGAGGCCCGGAGAATATGGTGTGAATTCCAGTATCTCAGGTCGTAACGTATCCTGTGGATTCATGAGTCCTTAATCCTTAAATCCTTCGTTCTTAGTCCTTATCCTCGCCGTGCGGCTCGGGGCGAATGGTCAACACCGGGCACTTGGAACTCTTGACTATCTTTTCAGCCACTGAGCCGAAGAGAATGCGGTCGATACCGGTACGCCCATGGGTGCCCATGATGATAAGATCAGCGTTTTCGTCCTCCGCCAGGTTGAGAATCTCTTCTGCTGGATAGCCCACGAGCACCTTGCCCTGGGTTTCCACTCCCTGAAAATGCGCATCCAGGTAGGATTGCATGCTGGTGTCCGCGCCCGCGACGATCTCGCCCACAAAGGACTCGATGGAACTCGGCGGCACGTGGAACCCCACATACTGTGAAAGAGATGGCGCCACATACACGCACAAGAGTTTTGCCCCTGTACACTTGGCAAGGCTTTTGGCGTAATCGGCCAGCTTGGGGCTGTGATCGGAAAAATCCACCGCGCAGAGAATCTTCTTGAACTCGGCCATGGCCGCCTCCAATGATTTTCATGTTGTACGGGTGCGTATCTTAGCCGTTTGGTACGAGAATAGACAAGGGGTTTTGGGTGTACTAGTGTCAGGGCCAATGGGGCATGCCATCTTGAAGCCGGCTGTTCGCTTAGGCCGGTTCCGGCTGCCGACCAGGGACAGGGATGTGTCTTCCGGCCCAACGTCCCGCTCCCTTTTACTGAGCAGGGAAAAATGTTCCCTGCTGAAAACAACGATACTCAATTGTTTTAGACACTTATATTCGAGCAGGTTTTGGCAAGGGCTTTGCTATTGTAAGCCCGAGGAATACGTCAGGGCGAGGAGATGCAGCCTATGAAAATCCAAACCGACCAGATCGCCCCCACCCAGCAGACGGGAAGGGTCCAGAAGGCCACGTCCGCCCCGGCCACGAATTTCGGTGAAATTCTGGCCAAAGAGGTTGACGGAAGCCAAGCGGCAACCGGCACGGCCGCGTTGTCCTCCCTTGCCGGCGTAACCGGCTTGGCCCAGGCGGTGGCCGCCCAGGCGGCCGAGAAGGTCGCCGATGTGTCGAGCGAAAGGCAGGCGGTCATGGACAACGTGGACAGCATTCTCAACCAGTGGGAAAAATATTCCGGACAACTGACCAGCGGGTCTAGCTCCCAGCTGCGTCAGGCGTACGGAACCCTCGAAACCATTCAGGCCGACGTGAAAAAGCTCAAGGACGAGCACCCCGGTCTGGACGGGCACAGCCCGCAACTCTCGTCGCTGGTCAATGAACTGGAAGTCATGACCGTGACGGAACAGATCAAGTTCAACCGGGGCGACTACCTGTAGCCAGGCTCGCCCCAGCCCTGACGAGGCCGAAGGGATCAGCCGGAGGCTCCGTACTCCCCGAGAGGGACGTAACGGGGCCCCGGCGGCCCTGCCGCCGCACCGCCCCTTCCTTTATCTCCTCCAAGAAACGATCGCCAAAGCACGAAACGATCCATCTTCACGACGGGCCATTGTGCGGATTCGAGCAGAACCGATACTTTTTGCCAATCAGCACCAGGCCGAGAGGACTTTATTCGGCCCACGGTCAAATGCGCGGAGAATGGTTTTTCATCCAATGTGAGCCCCAGGCTGACAAGAGCGCCAGCTACGGACGAAGCCAGCTCCCGGCAACGGTCTCCCCCTTCGGCTGCCCCCACCCACACCACCCGTGGACGCTTGGCTGAAGGAAAGAACCCTCCCCCGCCAGCCATGAAGGAAAAGGCGTTCCATGAAATACCAGCCAGAACGGCACTGAGCTCTGGCGCGCGTGCAAGGGGAATGTCTCCCAAAAAGGCGAGCGTGATGTGCCAATTGCCGGGCCTGGTCCAGGAACATGAACCTGGCACAACGGGCTTGAGAGATTGGACGAGTCGCTCCAATCCGCGCTGGTAGTTTTCGGGCAGGGGAAGTCCCACGAACAGGCGTGCCAGCTCCATGCGGCTCTCCGGCAAGATTGCGGTGGTCGATCTCCATCACGAGCGGGGGAAAACTCCTGCAAAACCCTCAATGCCAGCCCGTCCGCTGCCAGCGATAACACGCAAGAAACGCGAACAACCGCCTTTCCGGGTTATCTCCCTATCCCGCTGCGCCGGTGGGTTCCCTATTCGGACTGTTCCGGTTGTCCCTGCTGTTCGGGCTGCTCGGAGTGGACCAAGGCGATGATCTGGTCCAGGGCCTCGCCCGGGTCCTGGCTCTGGAAGATATTTCGCCCGACGCACAACCCGGCGGCACCGCACTTGAGGGCTTCCTCCATGGCTGAGAGGAAGCGGGGGTAATCACCCCGGCCCGGGCCACCCGTGACCAGTACCGGCGCATCCGAAGATTCAACCGCCTCGGCGAAGCTCTCCGGGTCTCCACTGTATGGCACTCCGGTCAGGTCCGCCCCAAGTTCCGAGCCAAGACGGATGCAGTGTGAAATGAGACTCGAATCCAGCTCATTGACTATATGCCCGCCCCTGGGCTGGATGATGGCCAGTACCGGCAGGCCAGCCTGGTGGGCATCGTCCGCCATGGCCCCGAAATCCGCGAGCATCCTGTCCTCTTGATCATTGCCCACGTTAATCTGCAGGCTCACCGCGTCGGCCCCCAGCCGCAGGGCTTCGCTCACGGAGCAGACCACCGTGCGACCGTAGGGAGGCAAGGCGTGCTTGGTTCCGCCGGAGAGCTGCACGATCACGCTCACGTTCAGGGGGAGAACGGCACCGTGAGCCCTGGCCGGGCCCTTGTTCAACACCACGCCCTGTACGTTTCGCCCATCGAGCATCCCGAGCAGGCGTCCCACCGCTTCAAGCCCCGGCAGCATTCCCTCGCCGACTCCGTGGTCCAAAGGCAGAATCACTGCACGACCGCTCACGGGGTCGAAGAGGCGTCCGAGTCGGCGGAAAATACCGGTCATGGGCGTTTCCTTCTGCATCTTGTGGAAATCGAAGAACCTGGCCGGGACGGGATAGCTTTTGGAGCCCTGCCTGAGCCTGGTTCGTGGCATCACGTTTCTGATCATGCTTTCACCTGTCGGACCAGAGGGCCCGTCCCCCTTTGACGGTCAAAAATCCCAGGGGGAGTCCCCGAAAATAAAGCCCCATCCGAACGGATTTCACATCCGTCTGAATGCTCCGGCCCTCCAAGAGAGCCAAGAGTGGCTCGGTTTCATCCACGTTCAGTTCCGGTCCAATGCCGGGCCTTTGCAGCAAGAGCCTGGCCCTGGCCCACGGTCTGAAAACCCCACCCTTCAGCGAACCCACTCGCTGGCCCTTGCGGCGCAGAGGCAACAACCCCTCGCCCCGGGCGGGTATGAAGCACATCTCATCTTTAAACAATTCAAAAAAACCGGGAGGGAGGTTCCCCCAGGCCAGGCTCTCATCGCTCAATGCCTCAGCCGGAAGATCTCCAGATATATCGCCTGAGGATTCTGCATTTCTCACTTTTCGCGCCTGCCTCTTCCTGCGTTGCGCCCGGCCCGAATTGCCTGGGACAGAGTCGGATCGGCTTTTCCTGCCCCCCTCCCCGCGCGAACCGGCTGTGGCCAAATCCGTCGGGTTCACCTGGCCGAATGCAATGGGATGAGAATTACTTTTTTCTTCCACGGGTCCACCAGCTGACTCTGGTTTGACGAGAAGAGCGAGGTAGAATCCCTGGGCCTGCGACCCCTCCCCGTCCACACGCAACGTCCCCTGAGCGGCTAAGAGCAGCGGTTCATGAAAGCTGAATCCCTCGAACAGAGGCAAGGGCGATATTGAAAGCCCAAGCTCTGCCGCAGCCCAGGCAACCTGTTCTTCGTTTTCGTCCCGGTTGGTGGTGCAGGTGGAATACAGAAGGCTCCCTCCTGGGGCCAACAACCTGTTCGCCTTGGTCAAAAGCTCGCGTTGCAGGGTAACAAGCGGTTCAACCTTGTCCGGGCGCCAGAGCGAGAGCACTTGAGGATTTTTTTCCACAGTGCCCCAGCCGCTGCATGGAGGATCTAAAAGAATACAGCCGAACGAAGAGTCGGGCAAGTCCAGGTCTTGGCCCTTGGCCCCGGAGGTGACTGCCTGGGGAAGGTTCATGCGGGCCATGTTCTGGCGAAGAGTGGCCAGCCTGTCGGCACTGGGCTCGTTGCCCAGCACGTAGCCGGAGCGGCCGGTCAGTTGGGCAAGAAAAGAAGTCTTCCCCCCGGGGCTTGCGCACATATCCAGGACAGCTGCCCCTTCCCCAGGGGCCAGGGCAAGCGGGGGGAGCATGGAAGAACGGTCTTGAATGTAGAGGAGGCCGAAACTGGCGGCCAGGGACGCGCCTAATGGGAAAGGCTCGGCCACGAGCCTGAAACACCACGGGCTGAAGGGCTCGGGCTCGAAGGCAAACCCCTGAGCCGTGAGCAGAGCCCCCACCAGAGGCACTTCAGAAGCTGCGCAGACAAGACGGAAGGATCGTGCCACGCGGTCAGGATGGCTCAACCAGCCGGCCTTTGCAAGAGCGGCTGTAACCGAATCCCGCGAACGGACGTCGTTGTATAAGAATCAGCTGGCCGGGTGGAACCGGCAAAGATGAAATTTTGTTCATTCCCTCTCCAGTGTCCTAAACCCTTGGCGGGGCGAGGGATGACCCCGCACATTTCTTTTGCCTCGCATGTGCGTTAATGCTAACAGCTTGCCCGCCCGGTAACGCCGGGAAAGGCTTTCCCAAGCCAATGGAGGTTCTTGCATGATCCGCGTCCGCGTGGTGTTCCTGGCCGCACTGGCCATCATATTGTCAGCTTCGGCCGCAGTGGCCCAGGTGAAAAGCTTCGCCGTACTGCCTTTCACCGTCAACGGCCCAGACAAATTCGCCTATCTCTCCCAGGGCATCCAGGACATGCTGGTGTCGCGCCTGACATGGCAGGGCAAGTTCCAGCCCCTGGATAAATCCGCGATCGACCAGAAAGCAAAGACCGCTCCGAAATCCGATTCCGACGCCAAGGCCCTTTTGACGGCCCTGAAGGCCGATTATGTGGTCTACGGTTCCATGACCATCGCCGGAGACGACGCCAGCCTTGATGTGAAGGTGATGGATTCCAAGGGCCAAGTCATCCCCCAAACCGCTCAGACCAAGTTGAACACCATCATCCCGGCCATGGAAGGCGTGGCCAAGGATATCAACTCCCAGGTGTTCAAGCGCCCCGAGGCTGCCCGCGATCCCAAGACCGGTCAGCCTGTGGAGAAGATCAACCAGATGAACCCCGGCTTCGTGGTCAACCAGACCGCAGAGAACCAGCAGGTCTATCTGAACCCGAACTTCCGGTACGCGGGCAACAGCGAGACCCCCGGATCCTGGCGTAGCCAGAGCCTGCCCTACGCCGCCACCGGCATGGCCGTGGGCGATGTGGATGGCGACGGCAAGAACGAAGTGGTGATGATCTCGGAATCCGAAGTATACGTCTATCGCTGGCAGGACCGCCAGCTCGCTCTTTTGGCCAAGATTGAAGGTTCCACCCGAGTGAAGAACGTCCGCGTCTCCATCTTGAAGCTTGGAGCTGACAAGAGCGGCCGCATCATCGTCTCTTCCCACTTCGACAGGCTTCCCCAGTCCACCATCTACCGTCTGGAAGGCAACAAGCTGGTTGCGGAAGCCGAACGCCAACCTTGGTACCTTGCCTCTGTGAAGCTCCCCCCCCGTTTCCAGGCCCAGTTGGTCGGCTCCAAGGGAGAGCGCAAGGCGCTCTTCACCGGCGGAGTGTATGAGATGAGCTACTCGGGCGGCAAGCTTACCCCTGGTGCCAGACTGAACTTGCCCTCCAAGTGCAATCCCTTCAACTTCGCTTATTTGCCCGAGGAAGCCGGCTACAAGCTGGTGTTCGTCGACGACAGCGACCACTTGAACGTTGTCTCCGGCAAGAACGACGTGATCGCCAAGACCGAGGAGCTGTACGCCGGGTCCAGCATGGGCATCGAACACGATTCCCTGCTGCCCCCCACGGCCACGCCCAACGAAAACCATCTTTGGTCCTACTACTATGTGCCTCTGCCGCTGGTGCCCGTGGTCCTCGGCAAGACTCCTGAACTTCTGGTGAGCAAGAACATCTCCATTGCCTCCCAGTTCTTCGAGCACTTCCGCTTCTTCTCCCAGGGCGAAATCCACTCCCTGGCCTGGGACGGCGTGGGCCTCAACCTGAAATGGAAGACCAGGCGCATCAAGGGCACCATCATCGGCTACGAGGTGGGCGACCTGGAGAACCAGGGTTCCCAGAGCCTTATCGTGTGCATCAACACTTACCCGGGACCCACGGGCCTCAAAAACCGTCGCACCCTGGTGTTGGCCTACCCTCTTGACCTGAACTCCGCTCAGCAGACCGGTCAGTTCGGCAACATGGAGGAGGTGGGCAACTAGCCCGCCCGCTTTAACGGCGTGCTGGCGCTTTACCTGGCCCAGGCCGTAAACTCCGGGTTGGCGCTGGGGGCTGTCTACGGGCTCATGGCCCTGGGCTTTTCCCTGGTCTACAACTCGAGCCGGCTTATCAATTTCGCCCAGGGGGAACTTCTCCTCCTGGGCGGATTGGTCTTGTACAGCCTTTCCCAGGCCCTCGAACTGGGGCCTGTCACCGCGCTTCTGGCCACCGGCGTCTTCGGTTTCGTTCTAGGCCAGGTTCTCTACGCCACCACCCTGGGAATGACGCTCACGGCCCAACCGCTCCGCCAGCTCATGCTCACCGTGGCGGCAAGCCTGGTCTGGCAGGGTGCGGCCATTCTCATTTGGGGGAAGAACCCTCTCAAGCTCGAACAGTTCGTCGTTCTCCCGCCCTTCCGCCTGGGTGCATTCTTTCTTAGCGCCAACACCGTCACGTCCCTGGTTTTGGCAGTGGCCAGCGTGGCCACGCTGTCCGCTTTTCTTACCCTTACGCGCACAGGAAGGGCCATCCGGGCCGTGTCGATGAACGCCCTAGCCGCCAGGCTTCAGGGGGTGAACCCGGTGAGGGCCCAGGCCCTGTCCTTCGCCCTGTCCGGAATGCTCGCGGCCCTGGCTGCCATGGCCATAGGTCCCCAGACCATGCTGCGCTACGACATGGGCTTCGGGCTTGGCCTCAAGGGATTCGTGGCGGCCACGTTGGGCGGCTATTCCTCCCTCTCACGGGTGTTTGCCGGAGGCCTGCTTCTTGGCGTCATTGAGGCATGCCTGACACTGGCCTTCTCGGCGGATCTCAAGGAAACCCTCACCTACAGTCTGCTGGTTGCATTGCTGGTGTTCGCCCGGCTGCCCCAGGACAGGCAACAGAAGGTCTAGGGCGTGGCCAGAGAGCTCAGGAATCTTTCAGCCTTTCTGGCCCTCATCATGGCCCTGGGCGCCTTCCTGCCCAACGTGCATCTGCTGACCTTGAACCAGCACCTTTTCCTGGCCGCCAACGTGCTCGCCCTCAACTTCAGCCTTGGCCTCGGCGGGCAGGCGTCCATGGCAACCGGCGCCTTCTGTGGCCTGGGCGCCTACGCCTCGGTCATCCTGCACGGCCTGTGGCCCCAGGGAACTCTTGTAATCGTTCCCGCGGTAGCCCTGTTCGCCTATGTTTGCGCGGCCGGAGTGAGCAAACCCCTGGAAAAACTCGGCGAAGGCTTCTTGGCCATGGCCACGCTGTGTTTGTGCCTTATTTTCGTCAACCTGATCCTGACCTTCACCCCGTTAACCGGCGGGTCCAACGGCATGATGGTTTCTGCCCATCCCTCCCTGCCGTTTCTCGGCGAACTGAAAGGAGACCGGGCCACCTTCGCTGCCCTTCTCGCTTTGCTTGCGCTCGGAGGATATCTCTTCACCGCATTGCGCCATTCGCGCCAGGGAAGGGCCCTTCTCGCCTGCAAGGACGACGCCCTGGCCGCGTCCAGCTGCGGCATAGACCGCGTTTCCACCCGGGCACTCTCCTTTGGAGTGGGAGGAGCGTTGTCCGCCATGGCCGGGATGATCCTGGCCAACTCCACTGGTTTTATTAGCCCAGGTCAATTCGACCTGGGGCTTTCGCTCAAAACGCTTCTCTTCCTGGTTATCGGCGGTCCAGGCCGTCTTGTTCGCCCCCTGCTAGCCGTGGTGGTTCTGGAATCCCTGTTGGCCTGGTTCCATGCCCTGGGCGAGGCAACGGTGCTGGTGCACGGCCTCATCCTGACCACCGCCCTTATCGCCGGGTACTGGCGCGAGACCGGAAGGCTGCGTCTGTTGCCCAGATAGCCTTTCGCGTGTACTTCTCCCGGAACCACCATATCCGGGAGGGCGTATGCCGCTTCGAATCCTGCTCACTGTCCTGGTCTTGATTAGCCTGGCGTGCAAAGCATTTGCCGCTGATCCCATTCTCATCGGCGGCATCTTCGCCGAATCCGGCCCAACCGCGGAGATCGGTACGGCCACGCGCCTGGTAGCCGAGATGGCCCTCAAGGAAATTAACGACAAAGGCGGGGTCATGGGCAGGCCGCTCAAGCTCATCGCCTACGACACCCAGTCCACCCCCGAAGTGGCGCTGCGCATGGCCCGCCAGTTGGTTGAGTCCGACAAGGTGCTGGCCTTGATCGGCCCCACCTCCACTGGTGAGGGCATGGCCGTGAAGAAGTACACCGAGGAGCAGAAGGTTCCGGCCATAATGACCGTGGGTGGCGACGCCATCGTTGCCGGAGGCAAGTACGGCCCCTTCACGTGGACGTTCAAGGTGCCCCAGCGCACCAACACGGCCGTGGAGAAAATCTTCGCGCACCTGAAGGCGAAAGGCTTGACCAAGGTGGCCCTGCTCACCGCCAAGGATCCCTTCGGCCAGGACGGGCTTGAGGCCCTGAAGACCCTTGCGGCCAAGCACGGAATGACCATCGTGGCCGAGGAGGGGATCGACTCCAAGGGTGCTGATTTCTCGGCCGAGGCATTCAAAGTGGCCATGGCCAAACCCCAGGCTGTCGTGATCTGGACCATCGGCCCAGCCGCGGCCATCGCGGCAAAGAACCTCTCAGAATTGCCGGGAGACAAGCCCGTTGTCGTGGAATCCCACGGCATCGCAGGCCCCAACTTCCTCAAACTGGCCGGAGCCGGGGCCGAAGGTGTGCTCATGCCCGCAACCAAGCTCATGGTCGCCCAGGGTCTGGCCGCCTCCGATCCGCAAAAAGCCGTGATCGAGTCTTTCGTAAAAAACTACGAAGGCGCCGGGCTCCAGTCCAAGTTTCCCATGAACACCCACTCCGGTTACGCGGCCGACGCCCTGACGCTTCTAGTGGAAGGTTTGAAAAAAGCCGGAAAGGCAGAGCAGGCCGAGCTGCGCGAGGCCCTGGAGAACCTGAAGGGCGTGGTGGCCATCTCTGGCGTGTACAACGTCACGCCGGAGGACCACAACGGACTGGCCACTGACTCGCTGGTCATGGTCCAGGTGAAAGGCGGGAAGTTCGTGGAGGCTAAGTAGGGGTATTTTGTTGGGGCGCTGCCCTGCACCCACCAGGGGGATGATCCCCCTGGACCCGCATTTATGAGTTAAGCCCCCGTGTCGGCAGCCGACACGGGGGCTTAACTCATTAGATTCGATGACGAAGAAATCTTTTTTAAAGCCCGGCCTCTGGTTCGGCCAGAATTCTCCTGGCCAGCTTCACGTCTTCGGCAATGCGGGCCTTGAGTTCTTCCACGCCAGAGAACTTTTTCTCGCTGCGCAGGCGCTGCACCAGATGCAGGTCCACGGCCTTGCCGTAGAGATCGCCCGAATAGTCGAAGATATGCGCCTCCACACTCAAGTGGTCGCCACCAAAGGTGGGATTCATGCCGATGTTGGCCACACCTGACCACGTCTGCTCACCCTTGGTGACCCAAACCGCGTACACTCCCGTTTTGGGGAGAAGCTGATCCGTGACATTGACGTTTGCAGTGGGAAAACCCAGGAGCTTTCCGCCCCTGTCCGCACCATGGATCACCTCGCCGCGAACCTTGTGGAACCTGCCAAGCAAGGTTCTGGCATCCCAAACGTCTCCGGCGGTGAGCATATCACGGATGCGGGTTGAGCTGACCACTGCGTCCTCAACCAGGACCGGAGCAAGACGCTCCACAACAAACCCCATGTCCCTGCCCAGAGCGGAGAGGGTTTCATACCCGCCCCGACGCCCCTTCCCAAAGGCCCAGTCGTGGCCGATGATCAGCTCGCGCATGCCAAGATCGCGCACCAGGCACTCACGAACGAACTCCTCGGGTTCCAAGGCGGCAAAGGCGCGGGTGAACTGCAGCACCAGGCAGGCCTCGATACCGCTGGCCGCAATGAGCTCGAGCTTGACCTCCGGCGTGGTGAGACGGGGAGGATCGTTCTTGGCCAGAAGCACGCGTCTTGGATGGGGCTCGAAGGTGACGGCCAGGCTCACGAGATTCAAGGCCTTTGCCCTCTCGCGAACGCGAGCCAGAAGTTTCTGATGGGCCAGATGCACGCCGTCGAAGTTGCCTATCGTAAGACAGCTGCCGTTGAGGACGCCTTCGAGATCGTCGAATGTTCGGGCTATGATCATGTAATTTCCGGTGGGGCGTAATGCCGTACTTGTGGTTACCCCAAAGAGCCAGGGGCTTCAACAAGGTAAAAAAACTCCAGACGCGAAAAAATGCTTGCCAAAAAAGATACCCGGCGCTAGTAGCTCTTCTCCCGCGCCGAAGTGGTGGAATTGGTAGACACGCTAGGTTCAGGGTCTAGTGCTCGCAAGGGCATGGGAGTTCGAGTCTCCCCTTCGGCACCATAAGAAAATCAACGGGTTAGAAGAAAAAGTCTTTCTTTTAGCCCGCTTTTCTTTTTCCCCCACAGCAATTCTCCCCCACTATGCCCCCACCCCTGGAAATTTGCTAAAATTTCTTGGGGTACCCACTTGTCGCTGCCCCCACCTTTCGTGGGGGAGACTCTCTGCGCTTGCGGCGCGTCCTTCCCTTACAAAGCTCACCTTGTCAAAGCTCTTCTTGGTCATTCGTCTCGAATGCCCAAGGGGGGCTTTTTTGTTTTCTCAGTCCCAGTCTCCTTTCACGGTACACGCTCCCTCACAAAAAATTCGCCCCCCTCCCGTGTTCACGGAAGAAGGGCGAAACCTCGCGCTCTTGTGCTTGTGGCTCTACGCCACAGCAGCAGGGGAACTTGCGTCATGCAGGTGCGGGGGCGTCGTGGGTGGTGCCCACGGCCTGACGAGCCAGCCGCTCAGACAATCACCTCAAGCAAAGGAAACACGTTGAGGAAAACCAAGGCCTAGAAAGGCGAAAAGCCAATACGTTGGCGCGTATCGGCTTATCAGCAGAGTGAAATCTCTCTTTGCAGTGAGATGACACTAAACCGCAAGGTTCCTCTTTGTCAAGTGCATCGAGTCTGCTTGTTTTTGCTTTTTTTCGGCCTACCCCGCTTGGGGAAGAGAGCGCGAACCATGCAGACATTTGCACCAAGAGGACGGATTCACGGGCCGATTTTACCGCAATTTGTGTTGGAAACCTCAATCAGTTTTGGAGCCAAAATTATGTATGCCCTGCTGTGCAATTACGCTTCGGACAACGACCGCTGCTGGCCCTCCCAGGCCAAGCTGGCCGCTCGGCTTTCGTGCAGTGTGAGCAGCGTTAAGAAGTACCTGGCCGAGCTGGTAGGAATCAAGCTCGTGCATGTTCGGCGTGAGCAATACCGCTCATCCGTTTATTATATGTTGGAACCGGCTGCGTTGAAGTCGGTAAGCCAAGAGGCAAATCCTGCCTGCCGTCAGGCAGACTCTGCCTGCCCACAGCCAAAAGTTGGCTACATAAATACTCTTAACAAGCAAAGAGAAATACAAAATCCCCCCTTACCCCCCGTGCGTTCTGCGTTGCCAGATTTTGCGGCCTCGCCTCTACCTTCCGTGTCAGGGGGAGGGGGTGTGTCTGTCTCTAATTTTGAAAAAGTATGGGAACTCTACCCCAAAAAAGAGGCCAAGGGCCTTGCCCGTTCTGCCTGGCTACGTCTCCAGCGAGAGGGCTTGTTGCCGCCTTTGTCTCGAATTGAATCCAGCATCAGGCATTTCATGACCTCGGAGACCTGGCAGCGTGAACAAGGCCGCTTTGTGCCGCAGATGAGCAACTGGCTAAAAGGTCAGCGTTGGCTGGATGATGACGTGATGGCAGCCGCCAATGAGGCAGAAGCCAGACAGCGATCTGTCGCTGCCCTTCAGGCTATGCAGCAAAAAGAGGAAGCCAACAATGCTGCACGAGCCAGAGAGCGCGAAGCTCTCAGACCCCGCTTTGATGCCTTTGCCAAGAGCTTTCAAATTCACGACAAGCCCTGGATCAGGCCAATGGCCTTTGGTCTGTGGATGCACCTGCACAACACACATCGTGCGCCCACGCCTTCTGACGTGCCTGCCGACAATCAGCTTGGTATTGGCGAATTTCTGCAAGCCTTCAAGCGGCGTTGCGAAGAAGCGGCATGGCGGAAACCTGTCGTGCCGGAACGCACGGCACAGACCGCGTTTGGGGCGTTCACTGAGCCACGAGGCAACAAGCTCACCGCCTTCGGTGCTCTCTTGCCGCATCACCCAATGTTTTCACGACAGCCTGTGTCTCCGGCCCTGGCCAGAGCCATGTGACGATTGCAAACCAAGGAGATTTCAGTGAAACGACAACACATTTTTCGTCTGCTCCCGGCACTACTTGTGCTGCTCTGGGGAAGCATGGCCTGGGCGGCGGAACAGCCGCCTGTGCCTGTGGCACCACCTGCCCCCGTCATCGGGCAGCAGGGCATTGTCCTAGGTCAAACGGACGCTCAAAGACCTACAACGGCAGATCCTGTCACGGCTACCCCGGCTGTGCCTCCAACTCCAGCTGCGCCTGCCGTTACGGCTGCTTTGCCCCAGGAAGGCAAAAAGCCCGATGCCCAAACACTGTTTCAAGAAAGCCTGCGTCAGATGATGCCGCTGGATGACAGTCAGATTCAGGAGTACCGGGAGCGGTCGGATCAGCGCGAGCGGGCTTTGCTGCCGGTGTCGCCTTCACTGGCCTCGCGTACAGCGCGGGTGTCGCTGGAACCTGGCAGTGCGCCGGTGCGGGTGTTCACCACGGCCAATATTGCCACCTCGCTGCTCATCCACGATTCCACGGGGCAGCCCTGGCCCATCACTTCCGTCACCAACGGTGGGCCTTCGTTTTTCCAAGTTCTGCGCCCTGAACTGCCGGACGGCAATCTGTTGAACATCACGCCCATACAGGCCTACGGCACCACAACCCTGGTCGTGACGCTGGAGAAACAGGACATTCCGCTGGTCATCCGGCTGGAATCGGATTCTGTGCGCGGGCCGGAGCGCAAGGCGGACGCCCTGGTGCTCTTTCAGATTTCCCAGCATGGCCCACGCGCCAAAGTGCCGGTCATTGAGGACATCAAGGAAACCGTGAACTCCTCCATGTTAGCCTTTCTGGATCATGTGCCGCCAGCAGGGGCCGTTCGCGTGCGCATGGAACCCACGCCGGACAAGGTGCAGGTCTGGAAGCTCGGCGCAAATCACTACGTCCGCACCAGTCACAGCATGATGTGGCCTGCTTGGACGGCGGTGGTCAACGGCGCGGGCAACATGAAGTGCTACGAGGTGCCTGTTACATCACGGATCATGCTCTCCGTGGGCGGCACAATGCAGACCCTGGTGCTGAAAGACCCGGAACCCGGCAAGGGGCATGGGGAGGTGAAGCCATGAGCGTCACCAGCACGGAAAAGAAACGCCGTTTCGTCATGTTCGCCCTTTTGGGAGTGGCTGTGACCGTTGTCCTTGCGGTGGGCTACATGGCGCTGTTCGCGCCGAAAAAGCCTTCGGCTTCGGCCACGCTGGCCTCGGCCCGCACGGATTCCGTCAAAGGGCAGGCGGGCGGTGAAGGCTCGGAAGAGTACAACAAAAAGCTGGAAGCTCACGACCAGCAAAAGGCCAACAGTGCCCTTGCAGCGGGCGAGAGCTTTATTCCCACGCCTGTGGGCACCAAAACCCCGGCAGTAACACGAAAGCAAGACACACCCCCGCCTCCCCCGCCGGTCACGCCTCCGCGTGTGGCTCCTATACAGGCTCCGCGCACGGACAACACCCTGCAAAAAAGGATGTTGGAAGACCTAGCGGCTCTGGATGCCAAATTATCCTCGGTATCTGTGGAACAGGGAAAAGTCGTTTTTGTGCATGATTTTTCCAAGGACAAACCCCTCCCTGCCCCTGCGTTTGTGTCCAGCGATGGGGAGTCACTGGCATCCAACACTCTGACTTTGAAGCCTGGCGATCTTCTCTACGCCGTCATCGACACTGGCGTAAATTCTGACGTTCCTTCTGCCGTCATGGCCACGGTGGCTTCGGGCAAGCTCAAAAACGCACGTCTCCTTGGCAAGTTTCAGCGTTTTGAAGAACGGCTGGTACTCGCCTTCACCAGAGTCATTCTGCCGGATGGTTCGGATGCCCAGATTGAGGGCTATGCGGTTGACCCGGCCACGTCTGAAGCCTCTGTGGCCTCTTCGGTGGATACGCATTTCTTCAGCCGCTGGGGAGGGCTTATTGCCACGGCCTTTCTGGAAGGTCTGTCCAACGCCAAAAAGTACAGCGGCGCACAGAGCACCATCTACGGAAGCTATGGGGGCGGGATGAACGGCCAAACCACGGATCAGATGGTCTGGAACACTTATAGCCCTGCGGATCAGGCCTGGATTGCGGCGGGCAAGGTGGGAGAAAAGGCCGGGAAAATCTTTGAGAAGAATTTTGAGCGGCCTCCCACGGTCTACCTGGAAAGCGGTACGGTGGTGGGCATTCTTGTGCTCAACGTGAAGGCGAGGTGATGTATGGAGAATTACGTCGCCAACGTCATTCCGCATTTGCAGCAATGGTGGCCCGTGGTCATTGTGCTGGCCTACCTCATCGGCATTGCCTTTGCGATGGTATCGCTGGCGCAGAGCATTAGCCATAAGCACCGTTTCAACCGCAGTACCGCCGTCTGGTCACTGTGGGCTGCTGTCCTGCTCCTGAACATCCCCGCGCTCATGGATTCTCTTGCTATGACCGTTTTCAACCAGACTTCGGAACAGGCCTTGAGCTATTCGCCTCCGGCATCGCCGGGCTCTGTCTACATTCAGTTCGCTGTCTACGGCATCGCCACGGTGGGCATTATTGGCATCATTCGGGGGCTGTGTCTGCTCAGAGATACTCCCAACCAAAGCATGAACTTGAGCCGCTGCATTGTGCATCTCTTCGGCGGCATTATCGCAGTCAACCTCGTCACCTTCCTGCGCGGCATCGGGGCCACGCTGGGCGGTGATGTGCAAACAACCATCGCAAAAATCATCGGGTAAATAAGGAGAATTGTATGAAAACCTGTTTTTCTCTTGAAGCTGTTTCCCCTGTCCGCTTCACAGCAGCGGCTCTGTCTGCCGCCGCTGTGTGGCTTCTCGTGCCGGAGTTGGCCCTGGCTGCCGTAACCTTTGGCGACATCGGCCAGAACGTGGCGGACAGTGCCAAGGGGGTAGCCAAGGGCGTTACAATGGCGGGTTTTGCCTCCGGCGCGGGCATGGGGGTTTGGGGTTGTATTGACCTTTATAAGGCCAGCAAAAGCCAGTCTGGTCAGTCGGGCAACTATGCGCCGGGTGTTGCCAAGGTAGTCATTGGTGCTCTGGCTCTTGGTATCGGAGAGTTTCTTGGTTCCGGCTCGGCCACACTTTTCGGCTCTGACCAGACTACCGGTCTTGATGAACTTGGGCTTCGGTAAGCGGGGGGCATATGAACTGGTTCAAAAAGAAAAAACCTTTACCGGAAGATGTGCAGCCAGCACAGCCTTCGGAAATGGTAGAAACAATGGCAGAGGCAAGCGAAAGCCCGCCTCCGACCTACACTGCCGAAACCATCATTGGCGGCTTGGGCTGGTATCGCAGTCAGTACCAACGCGCCATGAAATTGGCCGTGGGACTGGTGCTCGTACTCATTGTGTGCATTGCGGTCATTGCTTTGCTCATCGTCCGGCAGCCCACACCACGCTATTTTGCGGCAACGCCCGATCTTCGCCTGGCTCCGCTCATTCCTCTGGATAAGCCAGTTCTCAGCCAGCAAGGGCTTTTGAATTGGGTCACAGAAACCATCAGCAATGCTGTGTCTTTGGATTTTCTGGAATGGCGGGAAAAACTCTCTAATACCAGAGAAAACTTTGAAGAGGCAGCCTACAAATCATTTCTGGCGGCCCTCCAATCTTCCGGCATTCTGGACATGATCCGCGACAAGCGGCTTTCCGCCTCTGCCGTGGTCACTCGTGCCCCGGTCATCAGCGCATCGGGCCTGGTGGGCGGCATCATGACTTGGAAGGTCGAGTTCCCCCTCATCCTTTCCTACGAATCCAGTCAGGGTGTGGAAAGCACCCAGCGTCTCATGGCCACGGTGCTGGTGGCCCGCGCATCCACAGTGCTCACGCCGCGCGGCGTGGTCATTCAGCAAGTTGTGCTGAAGAGGGGGGAATAATGAAATTGTTCATCCCTCTTCAGGCGTATGCGCGAGCAGACGCCCGCTACGAAGGCGTAGGCGGAATTCACTTCCACCGTATGCGCCGGAGTAGGCGCAATCATTTCATAAGTAGGGGGGAATAGCGATGTTGGACTCCCTCGTACACGGCATTGATCGCGGTATCCGCGCCTTATCCGAAACTTTTTACGGCCCGGTGGGCAGCTACTGCAAGCTGGAAACGGTAGACAGGGGCGTACTGGTGGCCGATGACGGCAGCCTGATTACTGTCTTGCGTCTGGAAGGGGCACTCAAACAGGTGGGGGTGGATGAATATGCCACCATCGTGCGCGGCCTGACGGAAAAACTGCAATCCACGCTTTCGAGGCCAGGTCACTGCATTCAGGTGGTGTTTGAATACGACCCAGAAGCCAGCGGAGGGCGTATCCGCGAAATGTTGCTGCCCTCGCGCCGCACTGCCCAAAACCTTGGGCTGCACATCGGCCCCTTGCTGGAAAATTGGGGGCAGGCTCTTGAACGGTATTGTTCGCATGAAACCTGCTGGATGATCTTGTGGACGCGGCCCGGCGTTCTGTCGGAGGGCTTGCGCAAAACCGCGCTCCAGGAACGTGCCGCTTCCATGCGCAAAGCGCCCATGCAGCCGGGTTGCCAGCAGATTTCTGCCGCCATTGCCGCCTTGCATGATGCACATAGCGGTTTTGTGACCGGTGTGTTGGACGCCTTTCGGCAAGAAGAGCTTCTGCTCTATCCGCTGACGCCACATGAGGCGTTGCGGGACATCCGCATCTGCGTTGACCCGGAGTTCACCAGCAGAGAGTGGCTGGCTCGCATTCCGGGGGACGCCTTACCTCTACGCCTGCCTGATCCTCAATATGAAGGGGGTGCGCGCTCATCTGCGCTTTTGCATAATGTAATTTACCCAGATTTCAAAACCCAGCTCTGGCCGCGTGAGGGGCATTTGCTTTCCCGCAGTGCCATTACGGTGGGGGATCGGGTGTTCGGCCCGCTCATCATGACCCTCATGCCTCAGACTCCCAAGCCCTTTCAGGAGTTCTTCCGGGTGCTGTCGCGGCGGGATGAACGCCTGCCGTACCGCATGTCGTTTTTGCTGGAGCCGGGCGGCCTGCACATGGGCATGAAGCCTCTGCTTTCGGGCATTCTGGCCTTTGCCAGTTCGGACAACAAACGCTTCAATAATGCGGTGGCAGCCCTGACCGCTTTGGATTTGGGAGGGGTGTGCAGTGTGAAGTTCCGCATCTGCTGCGGGACTTGGGCAACTATTGGCACGGCGGGGCTTTCGGAAAAAGAGGCCCACCTGCAACTGCGGCGGCGCATGGCAGAACTCACCAAGGCCATTCAGGGCTGGGGCACCACGGACGTGTCCGAAGCCGTGGGCGATCCGCTGCTGGGCCTTGCTGCCACAGTGCCCGCCATGATGCCGTCAAGCCCGGCTCCGATCACTGCGGCTCCCTTGCAGGAGGCCATCGGCATGTTGCCGCTGCGCTCTGCCTCGCCCTGGAAGGAAGGTTCGCTCCTGCTGCGCACCCAGGACGGCAAGCTTTTTCCCTTTGCGCCCAATTCTTCGGAACAGGCGGCATGGATTGATTTGGGGGTAGCCCCAATGGGCGGGGGGAAATCGGTGTTCCTCAACGCCATGAACTTCGCCTTTGTAACCCAGGCCGGGCTTTCGCGCCTGCCGTGGGTCTCCATTATCGACGTAGGCCCATCCAGTTCGGGATTAATCACGCTTATTCAGGAGAATCTGCCGGAAGGCAAAAAGCACATGGCAGCCTATCACCGGCTGCGCATGACCGAAGACTTCGCCATCAATCCTTTTGATACGCCGCTGGGCTGCCGCCAACCGCTGCCATCGCACATGGCCTTTCTGGTCAACCTGCTGACCCTGCTGTGTACCCCGCTGGAAAATACGCCACCGGACAAGGATGTGCCGGGGCTGGTACGCAGGGCCATTGAACTGGCCTATGAGGAGCTGTCGGACAAGCATCAGCCAAGACTGTACCAGTCCAATGTGCTGCCGGAACTCCATGAATTGCTGATGTGCGAAAACATCGTGCTGAACGCCATGCCCTCCTGGTGGGAGGTGGTAGACGCTCTCTTTGAACGCGGTTTTGTGCATGAAGCCATTCAGGCACAACGCTATGCCGTGCCGCTGCTGGGCGACCTCACCACACAGATCAACCAGAATCAGGGCATCCTCAATACCTATGAAGAAAAAACCCGGCGTGAGGCCTGGCGTTCGATTCTCGACGCCATCACCGCCTATGCCGTGCTGAAAGAACCCACGCGCTTTGATTTGGGTGACGCGCAGATCGTCAGCCTTGATCTGGATGAAGTGGCCACACGCGGCGGGCCTGCTGCGGAGCGGCAATCTGCCGTCATGTACATGCTGGCGCGGCATGTGCTGGGGGCGCGGTTCTTCCTTATGCCTGATGACGTGAAGCTCATGCCGGAACGCTATCAAGACTACCACGCCGAACGCATTGAAGCCATTCGGGAAGATCCAAAAAGGATTTGTTACGACGAAGCGCATCGCGTGACCAAAAACACCTCCGTCTCAGGCCAGCTTGAAGCGGATATGACCACAATGGCGCGGGAATCGCGCAAATGGAACCTTTCCATCGGTCTGTATACGCAGTCCATCGACGATATTCCGAAAATCATCATTGAACTGGCTACTACCATCGTCATTCTTGGAGCTGGAACGGATGACAGCATCAAGGACATGGCCGAACGCTTTGGCTTGAACGGTTCTTGCCGTCATGCGCTTGGGCACTTGGGCAAACCCGGCCCGGCTGGTGCCAATCTGGTGGCACTTTTTCGCACGGGTGCCGGTAAATCACAACTGGTGCTTAGCCTGACCATCGGCGGACAAGCCCTGTGGGCCTTCTCCACCACCACGGAAGACGTGGCTATCCGCAATCATCTCTACAAACGCATGGAACCTGCTGAAGCCTTGCGGCGTCTGGCGGCCCGTTTTCCGGGTGGCTCGGCAAAGTCCGAGGTGGAACGCCGCCGCCGTCAGGTCACTGACCAGTCCGGTGCCGACGATGCCGTGGTCAACGTGATTCAGGAAATCGTCCACGAAATCGCCAACTCTGTGAGGACATCATGAAAAAACTGATCCTGACCTTGTTGCTGTCTGCACTTCCTGCGCAGGCTTTGGCGGCAGGGTGCGACTGCGGCTCCATCAACGCCATGCTCACAATGGCGAAGATGGAGACCATCCAGACGGTCAACCTGAACACTACAGCAGAAGCTACGGCCATTCGCTCGGAAATCCTCCTTGCGGCGCAAAGCATCATTGGCACCATCAAGACGGAAAGTGCCACGATTGTGCGGGCCATCATCAGCTTAAAAGAAAGCAATGCTGCCATGATTAAGGGGCAGGCTACGGCGGGCGAAGCCACGCGTACTGAGGACTTGTATGGCAAGGCCGCGCAGCCCACTGGGTTGTGCGGGGCAACGTCCCTTGGTGCCGGAGTGCAGCTTGGTGCGCAGGCTTCTCGTCAGGTGCATCAGGCTATGCGTAGCAAACAGTTGGAGTATTCCAACAAGGCGGATGCACGGCCCGTGGAATACTTGGGGCGTGTGCTGGATGAAGGCCATCCCTCGGAACAAGAAATGGTGGATTCACTCTTTCCTCTGGAAAACACCATCACCGACGAACAGCTCTCACAGGCCCACGAATCCATCAAAAGTCTGGCGAATCCCCGGCCTTTGCCCGTGGTCACGGAAGCCCAAAAAGAAACCCCCTCCGGCCAGACGTATACCGCTGCCCGCAAAATCCATGAAGGGCGGCTGGCTGTGGCTATGGATGTCCTCAATAGTCATGTGGCCACACACGCGCCCACGCTGCCCGATGACGTAACAGCCTGGGCGAAGAGCCAGTGGCAGGAAGCGGGCGGCAGCGGTACGCCTCCCGGCCTTGTAAATGGCAAAATGTCTGAGGCCGGGCTGTTCAAGCTGCTCAGTCAAATGCGCCTCGGCAATCCCAACTGGTTCAATCAGGTGACGACCGCCACGGAAGCCGGACTGCTACGGGAAATAGTCATGATGCAGGCCATGCAGCTTGAACTCACCCGCAAGAACAACGAATTACTTGACCGCATGAGCTTCATCACCGCGCTGGACTATCTGACTCGCATGGACGGCACCACAGGCCGTGAACTCAATGATCTGTATGCCCGCATGGTTGGGGCACAACAATAGAAATATATAAAAATATATTTCTATCAAAAATATAACGCAAGGATACCCTATGGCCGCTTCACCCGACATCCCCGCAACCTCTGAAGTGTTGCTCAAAAGTGACGCCAGCAAACAGTTTTTGGACACCTTGCTGGGGCAAGGCTGGGACGCATGGGGCCAGGGGCTTGGCGGTTCGCAAGCTGCGGAACTCATGCTGCAACTGTTCAGTGCTTTCAACATAGTGGCGTTGGCAACCATTTCGGCTCTGTTTATCTGGGTGCTGGCTATGGCTGTGGCAGGCACGGCCCACGAGGGAACGCCCTTTGGCAAACGCTACAGTTCACTGTGGATGCCGCTGCGTTTTGTGGGGGCAATGGGGGCACTGGCTCCTATCTTCAAAGGGCTGAGTTTCTTTCAGGTAGCTATTCTGGCCTGCATCGGCTTTTCCATCAACTTGGGCAATTTCGTCTGGGAGTTGGGCACAGACTACTTTGTCGAGCACGGCGGGCAGATCACTATACAGGCTCCTGACCAGAATGTGACCCATTATGCCGCCATTGCCAATGGTTCGCTGGAATCCTTGACCTTGCAATACTACCTTAACGAGCGACGAGGCCTCGGCATTTCTCCTGGGGGAAAATGGAACTACAGCGGTAATTGGATTCGATCAGGCGGCGAATATCGTTTTTCGTTCAACGGTAATTCCGGCACCATCATGGTGGAATGCGTGGACGAGGGTGACGCGCTGTGCCGGGGCAAGGTCAATGCCGTGGGCACGGCGGTGTCGTCGCTCTCTTCGGTGGCTAGCCAGCTTGCCAATCCTGATACTCCTGCTGACGCCATTGACCCGCTGGCTTTGCACTCGGCTGCCAACAGCATAAACGCGACCATCCTTTCTTCTCTGCAAAGCTATGCCAAGCAGGGCCAGCTCAAAAGCAAGCTGCATGACTTTCAGGACATTTCCAAACAGTACGGCTGGTTTATTGCTGGTTCATCCTACTGGTCTATCGCCTGGATCAATCAGGAAGTGCGCGAAGCTATGTATTCCGGCATTTCGTATGCGCCGCGTGAATACACGGCATCCGAACTCTACGCCATGAACTTTGGCTTGCAGGATTATGAAGCGATCAAAGAACGGGTGGCCAATTACATTAAGACGGCCTATGCCACGCGGCGCGGCATTTCCGACACCACGGCGCACCCTGCGGTGACAGACGAAACTCGGGCACTCGGTGATGTGGGTAACTGGCTGCGTTCTACGTTGAACAGCCTGGTAAGTGCCAACATTCTGCCCATTGCGGTGGAAAAGCTCTCCAGCAAAGATCCCATTATGGCTGTCTCCAACGTGGGGGATTATCTCATCGGCACGGCCTGGGGCCTGGCTGCTGCGTTGGGTGTTCTTGATGTCACACACGCAATGGGCAAAGCCATTCCCTTCATTGGCAGTGCTATTCCCAATCTGGACAAATATATCGCCTTTGTCCTGTTTTCCGTCTTTCTGCCCCTGCTGCTCTACGGCCTAGCCCTGGCCTACTACCTTCCGGCCATTCCTTTTATTCGCTGGGTTTCCGCGCTTACCGGCTGGGTAATCCTCATTGTGGAATCGCTTGTGGCCGCTCCGCTGTGGCTGTGCGCCCATGCCCTGCCCGAAGGGGATGGGGCAGCCGGGCAGCACGGCAGGCGCGGCTATCTGCTCTTGCTCGGCATTGTTATACGCCCGCCGCTCATGGTGGCCGGGTTCTTCTGCGCGGTCATCCTCATGAATGTGCTGGGGCGACTCATCGGGGCCAGCTTTGAAATGTTCATTGCCGGAACCTCGCAAGCCAAGGTGATTGGTCTTACCGGCACCATATCCATGCTCGTGATTCTGGGCATCGTGGTGATTATGACGGCCAACAAGTTCTTCAGCCTCATTCACTACCTGCCGGAGCATGTGACCAACTGGATCGGCCAACAATTCCATTCTCTTGGGGAAAAGGAAGACCAAAGCGGCGTCAAAGGCGTGTTTGTGGGGTCTACCAATGCGGTTTCGTCAGGGGCTGAAGGCGCAAAGGGCCTGCGTAGCACCATCCGAGGCGGCAATGCCGGGGCGGCAGGCCCAAAAGACAACCTGTCTGAGCATAATTTCAGGAGTTAGCCATGCTTGAAAAAACAAAAGAAGCTCTCAGGGCACGGATACAGCCCACAAGCACCCATTTGGCAGCATTGCGCGGAGATTTGCGGAACCGCCTGCAACACTTCAAGGCCAACCGCGCCCCAGAGGAACAAGACGCGATGGAAAAAGACTTTGCACGGGTGCTTCAGGCCTGGGGCATTGAAGACGCCACGCACATTCCCTATGTGCTGGCGGAACTGCGCTTGCGGCTTCCGATCTTTGCGCTGCCACTGCTGGGTTGTTCCGCTGCACTGATGGTGAGCCATAGCACAATCGTATGGCTCGCCGTGGTGCTGATAGTAGTGCCCTGTTGCCTTGGGCTGTGTACCACCTACTGGCGTCTATCCGTGCTTTCCCGCCGCCGCTTTCAGTCCTTCCCTAGCTGGCTGTGCTCAGTTGTCGGCCTTGCCCAAAAAGGCGCGTAGGGAGGCTTCAATGACAGCGATTTCTTTCATGTCATTCTGTACGGCAAAGAGCTTCATGGCCTTGGCCAGGTCGCGGTCGATGAGAAAATATTTGCCCACTCGGTTTTCCTTGCCTTTGGGGGCATCTTTGTCTTTGCCCGCTGCGGCGGGCGGGGGTGTGTCTGTCTTTAGTGTGGATTTCTGCTCAGACTTTGGCGCACCGAACACAGTGTCGAGCAAATCTTCCTGCGGTTCCACGGGGGCAGCTTGCCCCAATCCGCCTTTCTTACGCGCCATAACGGGCCTCCAGTCTGGTTACTATTTCTGCTCCAAGGGCGGCATAATCCTGCGCCCCATACGACTTGGCATCATAGGCAAAGATGCTCTGGCCGTGGCTTGGGGCTTCGGCCAAGGTCACGTTGTCACGGATGACACTCTGGGTGAGGTCAGTCGCGTGTTTTTCGGTGAGCACATCCAGCACGTCACGGCACAGCCGCTTTCTGCGGTCAACGAAGGTGGGGACGATGCCAAGCACCGCCAGATTAGGATTGAGGCGGCGGCGCACCCGCTCCAGGTCGTCTTGCATGAGGGCGAGGCCTTCCAGGGAATGGAACTCCGTCTGCACCGGAATGACCACGGCGTCTGCCGCCGCATAGGTGTTGATAGCCAGCAAGTCCAGCGAGGGCGGGCTGTCAATGATGATCACGTCAAAGGTGCCTTGCACCGCCTCCAACGCTTCTTTCAGCAAGAGTTCCTTACCGATCTCCTGAGCAAAAACCTCCGGCATAGCCGCAAGCTGACGGCTGGCTGGCGCAAGCAAGACACAGCCCGCCCCCTTTTCCACCGGCACGGCAATGTCCTGCCATGTGGCCTTGCTCCTGAGCACGTCCAGAACGCTTTTGCCGTCATGGGGCACTCCCCAGGCGCGGGTCAGATTGGCCTGAGCGTCCATATCCACGGCCAGCACTTTTTTGCCGTGGGCGGCAAGGGCTGCTGCCAGATTCTGCGCCGTGGTGGTTTTGCCCACGCCGCCCTTTTTGTTGGCGATGACGATGCTACTCATAGGTTCTCCTTGGTGATGCTGTCCAGAGAACCCATAGCATTATATAAATATATATTCAACTGTAAAAATAGAAATATATAAAAATATATTTCTATAAACCTACAAACACATAAGGAGCTTTCTCATGCTGCGAAGATGCGCGTTTATCATCTGTTGTTTTGTCCTGGCGGGTTGTGCGGGAAAGAAGCCCACACAAGACCCCACAAATCCGGCTGACTTTGTGACCGTCACCCTTGGTGATGCGGCCCAGATTGCCCACGGCGAACTTGCCATGCTGGCAAAACTGCGCGGGCAGGGCTTACAGCCACTTTTGCCGCCCGCTGATCCCAGCCTCAGCCAGCCGGTGTCCATCTCATGGACTGGCCCGGCTGAAGGAGCTGTCAAAGAAATCTGCCTGCAACTTGGCTATCGCTATCAAGAAGCGGGCAAGCCCTCGGCGCAAATACTGACTGTGGTGGTGCGCGGCTTGAATCGTCCGGCCCATGTGCTGCTGGAAGACATTGCCTGGCAGGTGCAGCCGCAGGCTGTGCTGCGCGTTGACCCCATTGGCCGGGTCATAACTCTGGCCCGCACAGTCAGCACCGGGGGGCAATCATGAACCGTTCACTCTGTACGCTGGCAGTGCTCCTGATGTGTCTTGGCGGATGCGCCGTCAAAAATGATGTTCAGGAACCAGCGCCCCTGGTGCCCATGCCGCCGCTGACGAATGTGGCTGCAACCACTGAAAAACCTGCACCGCCAGTCGCTCCCGTGAAAAGTGAGGAGGGCCAGCCCCTCACAGTCCATCTGCCTGACGATGCTGCCGGCAGTCCTCGCCGTGGTGAACCGGAAGAGCTGGCCGCACTTCTTGAAATGAAGGGGGCAGCGAAGAACGAAACCGCCGTCAGCCTCATGCGGCCTGCGGCCATTAAGGAAGCGGCCCAGCTTGTCACCTTCCAGACGGCGATGACGTATCGCTACAAGCAACTTGTGGCAGCCACGGAACAACACAGTTCCATCATGGATACTGCCTTCAACTTTGGGCCACTCCTGATGACGCAGGGAGATGCCCTGATTTTGCCGCCTGTGCTCACGCGGGCCGGGGCTTCCATGCGCATTGAATCAGGCGAGACCGCCACCGCCGCGCTTACCTCGTATGATCTGCTTGCGCCTGCCCGTTATGTGGCTGCCGCGCCTACCTGGCGCGAGTTCCTTATGACGGACGGCTTCCCTGAGCCAGAAAAGCCCAATCCCGCCGTCATGCCAAAGAACGATAAAGAGCGGCTCATCTGGCGGACTGCTGTGCGCGAAGCCTGGGCACAGGGGCTGACAGAAGCAGATCATCTTTATGCCGACAATGTGTCCCGCATGGTGCGCATCTATCGCGGTGTGATGCTCTACCACCTACTCACGGCCCAGCATCTCTTGAGCCGGGTCAACACGGCCTCCGCAGAGCTTGGCAGCAAGACCACGGACGGCGGCAACAAGCTGCATATCGGGCAGAAGGTCTACCGCATCACCGCGCCTTCGTCCTTCATTCCAGTGCAAACCGTTCCCGCACACACTGGCAAGAGGAAGTGAACCGTGTTTGAAGCCGTTGAAATGTACCCGCGTGAACCGCGCATTCGCTGGGAGACGGACAATCTCAACGACATGCTGCTTTGGGCGACCAGCAGTGGCATGTCGGACATACAGCTTTGCTCCGGCCAGCCGGTATGGGTGCGCAAAGACGGGGTGTGGCAGCGTATCACCACGCGCCCCATTACTACGGACGAGCTGTTGGCAGGATTGGAGCGGCTTACGCGCAATAATTCCGTGGCGGCCTATATCAAATCCAGCCAGGACGATTACGACTTCGCCCACCAGATAGAAGAAACAAGAGGGGTACGCCGCCGCTTTCGTGGCAATGCGGGCGCGGTGGCGGACGGATATTCCACCGGCGTCAAAATCGTTTTTCGCACCATTCCTTCCATGCCGCCTCGGCTTGAAGATTTGGGCGTTGAACAAAACATTCTGGATCACGCTACCCCGGAAAACGGCCTCGTGCTGGTCACGGGCGTCATGGGGTCAGGCAAGACCACGCTGCTTGCCGCCATTTTGCGGCACATCATTGAAAAAGGAGGCCGCAACGTGGCTACCTATGAATCCCCCATTGAATTTGACCTTTTAAGCATCCCCAACCAGGGCGGGCCAGTCTCGCAAAGCACTATTCCTGAGCATCTGCAATCCTTCATCCGGGCTGTGCGTAATTCTACCCGCACAGCACCCAACGTAGTGCTCATCGGTGAGAGCCGTGACGCGGAAACACTGCGCGGCATGATCGAAAGTGCGGAAACAGGCGTTGCCGCATATTCCACGGTGCATACCCGTTCTGTCCCCGAAACCCTTTCACGCATCATCAATGTGTTCCCCGTGGAAGAACGACTGCAAGTCACGGTGACGCTGCTCTCCAGTCTGCGGCTGGTGGTCAACCAACGCCTTGTGCCCATGCTCGGCGGTAAAGGGCGTGTTGCCCTGCGCGAGTTTTTGGCCTTTACGCCAGAAATTCGGGAAGTGCTTCTGGATACCCCGCAAGAGCGATTGATCCAGACATGCGAAACCCTGCTCATCAAATACGGCCAACGGATGCAGGACGCGGCTCAAGCGGCCTATGACGCAGGAAAAATCACCAAAGAAAACACTCAAGCAATCATGGCGGAGCGCAAAACATCACAGCCTATAACTAAGGAGGAACAATGATACAGGACGTACTCTGGCGGGATACCGCCATTACCCCAAAAATCTTCATTCTGGATGCCCGCGCGGTGTTTCCGCTGGGCCTGTGGCTGTTCCATTGGGCATGGTGGACGGCTGCCGTTGCCGGGGGGGCCATTGTTGCCCTGTATCTGGTGCAACGCACGGGTATGACGCCGCTGGCCTGCTTTCGCGCTTTGCGTGTGGCCTTCATGGGCAGGCGGCGGGAGACCACGCAGAACGAGGTGCAATGGCGGCAACGCTGCCGCTGGTAGCGCATGAGTACATAGTTTTCTATGCAATATATAAAAATATATTTCTATGGAGGTTTGCATGAATACCGAAAACCGCAACAGCTACGGCCTTTTTGATGCACCGGTACGCAGTCAGGCGAAAGAACATATCATGCTTTCGCCTGATGACATCGAGCGGCAGTTGGACGCCGGAGCCTTTCTCATGAGCCGGGAAGACACCCTTACTGCGGGCTTTATTTCTCCCCATGAAGAACCGGATACCGTCATTGTGTCTGTGCAGGAGGCTGTATGAGTCAGGAACGGTCTGCGGAAAAGAAAAACCGCTTTCAGATCAGCCGGGAAGTACAAGAAGATTTCGTCAACTCTGTTGCCGAAAACATGTTGGCCTTGGCCGAAAAGGCAGGCAAGTGGCAAAAGCCCTGGACGGCTGACAGCCCGATGGGAATGCCCTTTTGCGCCACCACGGGGCGCGAGTACGGCGGGGCAAACATGGTCAAGCTCATGCTGACCAGCATCGTCAACGGCTTTTCGGACGACAGATGGATGACATTCAAGCAATTTCAGCAGTTTCAGGGGGATCATCCTGCCCGCGACATGAAGATCAAAAAAGGAGCGAAGGGCGTCAAGCTCCTGCGGCCCGAAGAAATTGCCTTCATCGTGGGCGAGGACGGCAAGTGGCAATACCTCACCGACAAGCAGCTCAAAGAATTTGCTGCCCAAAAGGAACAAGGGTTGGAAATACCAGATGTGCAGCGCATGACGCTGTTTTATCCGTTCACAGTCTTTAATGCCGCCCAAATAGAGGGATTTCCGCAGAAAGAGCAGCAAGCCCATGCCATGACAACGGTTGAACGCAACGATTTTGTGGAACGCTTCATCGCCTGCACAGGTATTCCGGTGGAACATCACGGCGGTGATGCCCTCTATGAACCCGCAGCCGACACAGTGAAGATGCCTTTCCCTGAGCGTTTCACCGTGCCCGAAGAATATTACGCCACCAAGCTGCATGAAACCTATCACGCCACCGGCCACGCTAATCGGGAGAACCGCAAGGAAAAGCAGACGCATAACATCAAGAATTTCGCCTTTGAGGAAATGCGGGCGGAAATGTTCTCCATGCTGGCCGGGGCAAAGTTCGACCTGCCCATGCCCGCAAGCAATTCCGCCGCCTACATCAATCACTGGAACCAGAAGTTTTCCGGGGGAGATGCCAAGGGCGTGTTTCAGGCGGCAGCAGAAGCGGCCAAGGTACTGACCATCATGCACCAGTTTGAAATGGGTGAGCAGCCGAAGGCGGCATGGTTCCCGCGTAGCGAAACTTGGCCCGCACTGATTGAAGAGCAAGCCCAGCGTGATGCCGTAACTGGGGCGCACATGACCACGCCTGTAGAGGCTTTGGCGGAAGCTGCGGCAGCCAGAAGTACGGACGATCCCATGCCCAGACCCGCGCCGATGTCCTCTGCGGCATCAGCTCAGGCATTTCAGGATGCGGACGCGGATGTGGTCAAGGCCCGCATTCTGCTTCAAAACCCTGACTTTCTCAGCAAGGTGCTCAAACAGGACAGTGACGCTGCCCGCTCTCTGGCGGATGTGTGTGCCTCCTTTTCCAGCACTTTGAGCATGGAACTTGACGAAAAGAATCGGGCCGCTCTGGCTCCCACCGGGACGGAAGCACACGCAACACGCATGAGGATGTGACTATGAATCTGCTCATTTTGGAATCACCCGGCAAGGTCAAAAAAGTACAGGCAATTTTGGGAGTCGATTGGAAAGTGGCCGCGTCCGTTGGCCATGTGCGCGATTTGCCGGAGCGCGAGTTGGGCATTGCCCTGCCGGACTTCACCCCTGCGTATACTCCCACGGAGCGCGGCAAAGACGTGCTCAAAAGGCTGGCAGCCCTGGTCAAGGATGCAGGTGCGGTGTACCTCGCTACCGACCCTGACCGCGAAGGCGAGGCCATTGCCTGGCATGTTGCCGATGCCCTGCGCCTAAAAAATCCCAAGCGTGTCACCTACAGCGAAATCACGGCCTCAGCCATACATGCGGCACTGAAAGCCCCACGACCTCTGGACATGGCACTGGTGGCGGCACAGGAAGCCCGGCGCGTTCTCGACCGCTTTTGCGGGTATTTGGTCAGTGGGCCGCTTTCTCGTGCCGCTGGCACACGCCTGTCTGCCGGGCGGGTGCAAAGCCCGGCTGTGCGGCTAGTGGTAGAGCGCGAACGAGCTATCAAGGGCTTTGTGTCCGTGACCCACTACGGCGCGGAACTGGCGTTTGCCGGAGGCTGGAGTGCCATTTGGCTTACCAAGTCCTGGTTGCAGGCTGGCCAAGAATATCTGCTGGATACTGCTTTGGCTGACCGTGTTGCGGCCTTGCCTGCTCTTACTGTGAAAGATTGCATGGAATCCGAAAGCCATACGGCCCCGCCCGCGCCCTTCACCACATCGAGCTTGCAGCAGGCGGCTTCCAACGCCTTAAAGTTCACCCCCAAACAAACCATGCAACTGGCTCAACGACTTTATGAGGCTGGGCACATAACCTACATGCGCACGGATTCACCCAATCTGTCGGCAGAAGCTGTGGCGGAGATTCGCGCTTTTTGCCTGGCGCACGGCTGGTCCCTGGTGGATAAGCCCCGTGTCTGGAAATCCAAGGAAGGCGCTCAGGAAGCGCACGAAGCTGTGCGTCCTACGCATCCAGAAGTAGAAAAAGCCGGAGATACCCCGGACGAACAGGCCCTGTACCGCCTCATCCGCCTGCGGACTTTGGCCTCGCAACTGGCGGATGCCGTGTATGACGTGCGCACCCTCCGTCTTGCTGCGGCCCTGGATAGCAAAGAAGCCGTCTTTGAGGCCAGGGGTCGGGTATTGCGTGACCCCGGCTGGAAGGTCTTGCTCGCGACCGACGCGGCAACATTGGATGAACGGGACGATGACGGTGACGAACCGGAAAACCCTGTGCCCATATTGAGCCAGGGCACAAGCGTTTCTCCCGCCAGCGGCAGGGTGTTGACCAAAAAGACCAAACCGCCCACGCGCTTTTCGGAAGCGAGCCTGGTTCGTGAACTGGAAAACCGAGGCATAGGTCGCCCGGCAACCTTCGCGGCCATTGTGGATACCATTCTCAAGCGTGAATATGTCCGCGTCGAAAAAAGACAGCTCGTGCCCACGCCCGTGGGGGAACAGGTGGTGGACTTGCTCACTGGGGCATTCTCCTTTCTGGATTACGAGTTCACCAGAGGGATGGAGGACAATCTGGACGCCATTGCCGGAGGCGCGGCTTCCTACAGGGAAATCATGGAAATGGCCTATGAGCAGCTTCAACAGGAAGTTGGCGGCTTCACGGCCAAGTATCCCCAGCAGGAGCGCAAGGCCCCAGAAACTACAGAATTTGTGTGCGATGCCTGCGGCAAGCCTCTTGTGCGCATGAAGGGACAGCGCCGCGACGGCTCCGGCGAATATGACTTCTTTTCATGTTCCGACCGTGCCTGCAACGCCAGCTACCCCAATGTGGACGGCAAACCAGGCGAAGCCCGTAAAAAGCCCGAACCCACCAAGTTCAAATGCACCTGCGGAAAGCCTTTGGTGCGCCGTGAGAGTGCCAAAGGCCCGTTCTTCGGCTGCTCCGGCTATCCCGGCTGCAAGAAGCTCTATCAGCTAGAGGAAGACGGCAGGCCCAACTTCAATGCCCAAAAGGGGGGCAAGAAATGAAAACTCTGCTGTTAACCCTCATGCTCATGTTTATAGCGGCTCCCTGTCTCGCGTCTCCGTGCGACGATACCCAGAACGCGGCCACTGGTGCCATGAAGGAACGTAATACCCGCGTGAAGGAAACCCATAACACCACAATGCCCGACCCTGAAGAAGATCGAGGGCCGCTTTCCAACTGCCTGGGCAGTATCGCCAGCATTGGAGACGCTTTTTCCCTTGGTGTGACTATTCCCAGTATGGATTCCATCATCAACGGCATGTGCCGTCAGGTGGATTCCATGATTCAGAGCAAGATGAACGAGGTTTTGAGCGAAGCCCGTTCCAGCGTGACTGGCATTGGCAAAAACAATCCCTTTCAGGTCTCCGGCAGCGGCAGCGATGTGGCTGGTTCGCTGATTCGCAAACTGAAATGATAGCGAGCTATAAACATATGTTTCATAGAAAAATATATTTATATATCGCTATGTGGCTCTGCCTCCTGCCCGCTACGGCCCTTGCCGCCTCTTCCGTTAATCGGGACAGGATCGCAGTTCCACCCACCCGCGCTTTATCCTGGGAGTGCGTGGTGGAAGCGGCTGATGTTTACAGTCTACCCCTGGCCGCGCTGGTGGGCATTTTGGCTACAGAAGGTGGCAAGACAGGCGAAGCTCTCAGCAATACCAACGGAACGTGGGATTTAGGCGGCTTCCAGGTGAACACCTGTCACGTCAACGAACTTCAGCAGGCGGGCTTTTCGCCTGAAGCGGTACTGCGTGACGGCTGCGTCAATGCCCATGCTGCGGCATGGATTCTGCGTAAGGAGTATGACCGTACCCGCAATATTTGGGATGCCGTGGGCGCGTACCATTCCCGTACTCCGCACTTCCGTGACGCCTACCTGGGGCGGGTCAGAAAACATCTGGCCCGGATGGAACGCACAGGGCTGGCTGACCTGTTGGCAAAAGCGGGAGGTGCCCGATGAAAAACCAACACGAAGACAGCGGCAACACCATGTTTTTGCTGGTCTGTCTGATGATCGCCATTCTGTTGTTGGTGCCTGCTTGGTATGTGGCACGGGCGGGGAAAATCAACGGTGGATTGCTGAAACTGGCAAAGGCGCAAATCGTGGCCTTCACGCCGTTTTCTGAAGAAGCAGACAAGGCTTGGGAATTGATTACGCAGGCTGACCCCGCCGCGCTCTCCTGGGATCAGGTCATGAACGTGGTGCGCTACAGCGGCAAGTGGGTTCGTTGGCCCTATGCCCTGATACTGGTGGCACTCGGCGGGATGTGTCTCTTCATGAGCAGAACGTCCGGGCTGATACGGCGTTTGAACATGGACAGTTTGCTCAGGCACAATGCCGAATCCTTTGCCTGCCTGCGGCCTGTGGTGGGGCGCGGCAATGCCCTGCTTTCGCCGGAATCGTATGACTCCGGCCCCTGGCGCATTGCCCGCAGCCCTGTGCAGTTCGCCCTGGAGCACGGGCTTTTGCTGAACAAGGACGGGCAACCCTTCAGTGTGGATGAAGCTCTGCGGCGAGGCCTCGCGCATGTCGAACTGCCAGCATACGGCAATGCCTATCTGGATGAAGCAAAGGCTACTGCCGTGTTGCACGAGCAACTTGGCGGGGCATTTTCCTGCATCCTAGGCCTTGCCGCCGAACGCAAGGCGCTGGCCTGCGCCTTGCTGGCTTACGCTGCGGGAAGGAAAAAAGACTGCCTGAATATTCTGGATACCGTGGCCACCTCCTATCGAGAAGTCGAAAAACCCATCTGCCCAGTGCTGGGAAAACCCAGATTTCAGCGTTCCCTGGATACAATCGCGCAAAAACACCAAGGGCTGTTGGTTGAGCCGCTTTTGATACGCCATGCGGCCTTTGAACTGCCTTGGTTTATGGCTTTGCTGACCCTGGCCCGGCGCAAGGGGGTGCTGGCCTCCTCACAGTTCCTCTGGCTGCGGCCTTTGGATCGCCCACTCTGGTACGCACTCAATCAATGCGGGGGCCGCGCTGCCTGGGCGGAAGGCTTTGCAGCCTGGGCGCATTATGCAGCGGAAGAGCGAGCTGGCAAAACGCTTTTTGAACCTCACCTTGACCATGCGGTGTCACGTTTACGCGACAATTTGGCCGCACAGGGCTGGCTTTCAGATATGCCGCGCCTGTTCGAGTCGTCGGGCCTGAACCTAGACGACAGCATGACGTTTGCTCCGGCAGAAGTGCTTCTGGAAGAGTATGACGCCAATGAAGATGATTCTTTGAAAAATGAACTTTGCTGAGGTGTTGCCATGAGCGACCGAAAAATTCGCGGCCTGGAAGACAGAGAGGCACAAGAGCGCAAAGCACTGCTGCGGGATGTACGCTCACCAGTGCATCAGTTGGTGGACGCTCTTAAAAACGGCACGGTGCAGACCAGCGGCACGTTCGGGGCGGGGGTGTGTCTGTTTGCCTTCCCCGTGGCGGCAACGCCACTCTTTGTGCTGGGCCTGTTCTTTTTTGTACTACGCTGTGTATGCGTGAGCAGTGAGCGACTTCCCTTCCGAATGCCTCTGGGCCTTTGCGGCAAGGACAAGGGCGACCCCCTGCCAGGCAGGCGCGGTTACGCTAAACCAGAAGGACTGTTCTTTTTGGGAAACGCCCTGAATGGCAAAGAATTGTGGCTGAAAGCCAAAGATATTCTGACTCACATGCTGCTTTTCGGCACCACCGGCTCTGGTAAGACGGAGACCTTGGTATCTCTTGCCTACAACTCCCTCGCCACTGGCAGCGGCCTTTTCTACATCGACCCCAAGGCTTCGCCTAAGTTGGCCGTGCAGATTTGGCAGATGGCACGGTTTTTAGGGCGCGATGACGATTTCCGCGTGCTCAACTACGGAACATCCGGCAAGGTGAAGGGCAAATCGCCGCGCCGCCTTTCCAATACCAACAATCCCTTTACCTTCGGCAGTGCCGAAGCCCTCACGCAGCTCTTAGTGTCGCTCATGCCCGCGTCTGATGGAGCCAACAGCATCTTTGCAGACAAGGCTCAGGCTCTCATTTCCGGCGTCATGTACGCCCTAGTGGATTTGCGAGACAAGGGCTTTCTGAAGCTCTCCACCAGCGTGATCCGTGATGCCTTGGCTTTGGAAAAATGTGTGGAGCTGGCCCTGCACCCGGAGTTGGATGAGGAATCCAGTGCCTCCATCAAGGCGGCTCTGGGCACCTCCGGCTGGATTGCCGGGCGGGAGTTGAAGGATCAGCCCCCATCCTTTGCGGAGCAGTTCGGCTACGCACAATCCTACTTCGGCAAGGCACTGTCCAGCCTGACAGATACCTACAGCCACATCTACGGTGCGGAAGACGGCGAAGTGGATTTCGCTGACGCCATTCTTCAAAGAAAAATCCTCGTAGTATTGTTGCCCTCTCTGGAAAAAGCCCCTCAAGAGCTTGCGAGCCTCGGCAAGATCAGCTTGTCGGCCATACGCAATGCCTGTGCCGTGGGCCTCGGCGCACAGATTGAAGGCGATGCCGCCGACACACTGGAAGCCTTGCCCACGGACACCATAGGTATTGGGCCGTACTTGTGCATTGTAGACGAATACGCAGCCATCGTAACGCCGGGCTTTGAGGTAGTGCTCACTCAAGGCCGTGGGCTTGGGATTGCCGCCATTGTGGCCAGTCAAGATTACGCGGGCATTCTGGAAGCGGATAAGAAAGGCGCACAGCAAATGGTAGCTAATACAAGTATTAAAGCCTTCATGAAGTTGCAAGATGCCGAAAAGACATGGGAACTTATACGCGGCCAGGCCGGGCAAAACACCGTGGTGCGCAGTTCCGGCTTTTCGGTCAATGACAAGTCTGGTTCCACCTACGCAGACACCATGAACACCACTGTAGAAAAAGAAGATCGCGTGGATTTGCGCGACCTTCAGGAACAAATCGAGGGCGAAGCCCATTTCATCTTTTCCGGCCAGATTGTCCGGGGAGATATGTTCTACGCCAATCCTTCACTCAAAATGGCACAACTTCGTGTGCCGCAGTTGCTCCAGTTGGGGCAGGAGGTTTCGTATGCAGATGCAGCGTAATGCTATGATAGTGGCTCTGGCAATGTTGGCCATTCTGATGGCCAATGCCCCGGCCCATGCCGGAACACCCATGTCAGACAGGGTGTCTGTGGCAGCCAAAGTTCGGGCTGAAGTGAATAAAGACCTCGCTCTGCCCTATAATCCCGCTCAAGCTCTAGCCGACCGGCAATGTCTGGACGGGAGGCCTGTTAAAGACTTCCAGGGCGACCTGGTGGAGTATTGGGTTAACCTCGAATGTTCCTACTGTGGCGTCCGTGAACCGCTGCAAGCCCAGCGAGCCAACAGCGACATGTGCATCGTGGTGCGCCATATTCCGACCGATCAATATGGCGAATCCCTCAAAAAGGCCTTGAGCTACGAAGCCCTAAAACAATTCTCGGCCAACGCCGCCAATTTGTTTTGGGATAAGGTGCTGCCGCAAACATCGCTGGGCATTCCCACCCCCTATGAAGCCTCACTGCTGCTAGCCTTTCAGGAAGCGACCATTCCTGCTGAAGCTTTTGGCGAAGCTTTGAGTAAAGACGCTGCCAGCATCGTCAACGCTGACATTCTGGCGGGCTATGGGCGCATCACCTCCACGCCGACCTACATCCTCGCCGGAATTCGCTTTCCGTCTTGTGATTTCACGGCCATGCAACTACGCGAAGCCTTCGCCATAGCCAAGCAGGCCCGTGCAGGTGATCACGCGGCGGTTGAGAGAGTCATCACCATCATCACCAACGGGCAGCTCAGCGAAAAAATGCTTTGAGTGGGTGGAGTGCCCTTGCTTTTCTACTTGCTTTTTTCTTGGTAAGGGATACAAGGAAAGTAAGGAAAGAGAAAAGGAGCACCACATGAAAATGGAAGTATCCACCATGACCTCCAAGGGGCAGATTACCATCCCTGTGGCGGTTCGTAAGAAACTGGATTTGCAACAGGGTGACAAGGTTGTCTTTATTGAAGACGACTCCCCAAACGGGGGCATCCGTATACTGAACGCGGCCACACTATCCTTTGGCAAAAATGGGGAGGCAGTGACCGTACCAAGGTAGGATTCATGGCACGGCCACGCAAACAGAAGTATGACCCCAGGCAGTTGAGTTTTACGTTTGACGTAACAGCAGATCAAATAGAACAACTTCGGCGCGAGAACGCTCAAGCCGATACCAAGGAGGAATATCATGCTCGACAGACCAACCAATCCACTGGACATCGCCCGCACAGTGCTGCGCCCACAGACCATCCGCGAAGTGCAGAGCGCGGCGTTCACCAACTCCGCTTATTTGATTTTGGACAGGTGGGCACTGAACCAGCCCGACGACCTGCGCAGTTTGGAAGCGAGGGGGGAAATCTCTTTCATGGTGACGCTGGATCAGCAGGCCACGAGGGAAGCGAACGTGCTGAACTCGGATTCAGCCTGGGAAGCGAGTCGCCAGGGGATGAGCGATTGGGAGATTTTGCAGAACGCAGGGATAGATACGAGCCTGAAAATTACCATATAGGTTCGGACGACCGGCTCGGTCAGGGCGGTGCCAAAACCAAGTTTGCCGACAACATCGCCGCCATCCGTCTGCTCAAGGATTTGCAGGAACGTAAGGTGGAGGTAGCCGGGCCGGACGATAAAAAAGTGCTGGTGCGCTATGTGGGCTGGGGCGGCCTGCCCCAAGCCTTTGACGCCCGCAACGAAAAGTGGGCTGCGGAATATCAGGAATTGCAAAGCCTGCTTGCGCCAGACGAATACGTCAAAGCCAGGCGCTCCACCCAGGACGCGCATTTTACCTCTGAAACCGTTATCAAGGGTATTTATCAGGGTCTCAATGTCATGGGCCTGCAAGGCAGCGGGCCGCTACGAGTGCTGGAGCCTTCGGCTGGCATCGGTAACTTCATGGGCCTGCTGCCACAAGGCTATGATGCTGACTTCCTAACTGTAGAGCTTGACCCGACCACAGCGGCCATTTCCAAGTATCTTTACCCGAAAGCTCGTCACCTCAATAACGGCTTTCAGAATGTAGAACTTCAAGGGGCAAGGTTTGACCTGGTTGTCGGCAACCCGCCTTTTGGCAAGCAGACCCTCTACGATCCCAACTTTCCAGAACTGCGCAATTTCTCCATTCACAACTACTTTTTAGCAAAGTCCTTGAGTCTGCTACGCCCTGGCGGCATAGGGGCTTTTGTGGTCAGCCGCTTTTTCATGGATGCGGCAGACCCCGCTGCCCGTGAGCATATTGCAGAATATGCCGACCTTCTGGGGGCTGTGCGCCTGCCGGAAACGGCTTTTCGCCAGAACGCGCTAACCGATGTCACCACGGACATCCTCTTTTTCCGCAAGCATGACGGCCCGCGTATCCGCAGTACCGATTGGACACAAACCGCCACTATAGAAGCCCTCGATACAAAGGAAGGCGGCACCCGGCCTGCGGTCATCAACAAGTATTTTGCCGAATTGCCCGGCCAGATCATCGGCAGTATGGTCTATTCCGGCGGCATGTTTCAGGACGCGCTCAACTGTGTGGCTCCTTCTGATATTGACCTGGGCGCGGAAATATCCAAGCGGGTGCAAGTGTTGCCGCCCATGCAATATGTGCCCCGCACGGAAAGCGCGGAGGAAGCAACCAGCGAAAAGCGTAATGAAGGATTCATTGCGTCCGACTACTTCCAGTCTCTCAAAATGGGCGCGTTTTGTGTTGAACCGCAGAGCCGCAAAATCGTCTTCAAAGTGGCCGGAGGCTTTGGTGAGGCCAGCTATGAAGAGCTGCCGGTCAAAAATGACGGGGCGCGGCAGCGGCTGGCCTCCATGATCCAGATTCGGGACAGTCTGCGTGACCTTCTCAATCTGGAAAAGAACGATGCTGAGGAAAAGTTTATTGAAGGTGCCCGGCGACAGCTCAATGTGCAGTATGATGCCTTTGTGCGCCGTCACGGGCACCTCAATTCCCAGACCAACCGGGGGCTGATGCGCGACGACCCGGAGCATTCGCTTTTGGAATCGCTGGAGCTGGAGTACGACAAGGGGCTTTCCAAAGACTTAGCCAAGCGTCAAGACCGGGAATTTCGGCCAGCGTCAGCGCGGAAAGCGGCCATCTTTCGGCAACGGGTGCTCAAGCCCACACAGGCTGCGGAAAAGGCCGAAACCACCAAGGACGCCCTGGTCATCTCCCTGCGAGAATCGGGCAAGGTGGACTTTGCCCGCATGAACCAGTTGTTGCACCGGCCAGCGGAGGCCATTCAGAAGGAATTGCAGGATGAGGGCCTGATTTTCCGCAATCCGGCCAGTGCGGAGTGGGAGATCAGCGACAAATACCTCACCGGCAATGTGCGCGAAAAGCACAGGGCTGCCCTGGCAGCGGCAGCGGAAGACCCGCAGTACCACGCCAATGTGGAGGCCCTTGCCGCCGCTATTCCTCCCGACATTGAAGCCGTGGACATCGGCGTCAAGTTCGGCTCCACCTGGGTGCCCGGCAACGTGCTTTCTGACTTCATCGAAGAGCGCATTCATGGGGGCCGTGGCCACCAAACTATCAACTATGTGCCCATATTGGGACGTTGGGAAGCCAAGGTCAGTATCTACGACCACGCGGCCAATACGGAAGTGTGGGGCATTCCCGAATACCCGGCCTCCAAGATTCTGGAATCCCTGCTCACCAATCGGCCCATCAAGGTGGAGAAAGAAAGCGGCCAGTACGACGACAACGACCGTCCCATCATGGTGGTGGATCAGGAACTTACAGCCGCTGCCATGCAGAAGGCCGACGAGGTGAAGCAGGCGTTTTTGGATTGGGTGTGGACGGACGATGAGCGCCGTACCATGCTCACGACTTTGTACAATGAGCGGTTCAACACCCATGTGCCGCCGCGTTATGACGGCTCGCACATTCAACTCGTGGGTGCGTCTTCGGATGTTTCGCTGCGGCCGCATCAGAAGGATGTGGTCTGGCGCGGCATTCAGGAAGGCACGGCGCTTTTCGACCACGTTGTGGGTGCGGGCAAGACAATGGCCTGCATCGCCACCATCATGGAATCCAAGCGCATGGGTTTTACCAGCAAGCCTATGGTAGTAGTGCCCAATCACCTGCTCTACCAGTGGCGCGATGAATTTTACCGGCTTTACCCGGGGGCCAATATTCTGGTGGCCGACAAGACAGATTTTACCAAGCAGAATCGTGAACGCCTGTTCAGCCGGGTGGCCACTGGCGATTGGGACGCCGTTGTGGTCGCCCATTCCAGCTTTAAAAAAATTGAGACACCCCGCGACATGCAGGAAGAAATTCTGCAAGAACAGATTGATGCGGTCATTGCCGCCATAGCAGAATCCAAAGAAAATAACGGCAGCCGAGCCACGGTCAAGCAGCTTGAAAAACAGCGCGAAAAAATGGAAACCCGCTATGAAAAGCTCATGGCCGGAACCGGGGCCAAGGATCGTTCAGTGGATTTTGGCGACCTGGGCGTGGACGCGCTTTTTGTGGACGAGAGCCACGAGTTCAAAAATCTCAGCTATACCACAACCATGAATGTGTCGGGCCTTGGCAATATCACGGGTTCCGCAAAGGCCCTCGATATGTTCATCAAGTGCCGGTATCTGCAAAAAAAGCACGAAGGCCGGGGCGTGTATTTCATGACCGGCACCCCCATCAGTAATACCATTGCCGAGGTCTACACCCTGCAACGCTATTTGCAGTCTGATGAGCTGAAAAGCAAGGGCATTGAGTATTTTGACGCATGGGCTTCCACCTTCGGGCAGATTACCAATGGCTGGGAATTGGACGCCACCGGCGTGAATTATAGGCTTAAATCGCGTTTTTCCAGCTTCCAGAACGTGCCGGAATTACTTTCAATGTACCGCACCTTTGCGGACGTGGTGACGAAAGGCGATTTGGACGAGCAGGCAAAACAGGCTGGGCTGCGGCCTTTGACGCCCCCTTTAACTGATGGCAAGCCTTTCAATCATGTGGTGGAGCGTTCAGAGGTGCAGGCCAGCTATATGACGGAAATCATCGACCGCATGGAGCACCTGCCCAAAGACCCGCGCATCGACAATCCCCTGAAAATCACCAATGACGCCCGAAAGGCTGGGCTGGATTATCGCCTCATTGACCCGGAGGCTGGGGACTATGACGGTTCCAAGGCCAATGCCGCCGTGGATCGCATCTATCAGATTTGGCAAGACACGGCGGCGGACAAGGGTACGCAGCTCGTGTTCTGCGATTTGTCTACACCCAAGGGAGGCTCGGCAGCACCTGCCCCTGCGACTTCACACACTCAAAAGTTGGAATTTGTGGAAGAAGACTTTGCCGCGCAGGTTGATACGGAGTCAGGCACGGAGTCCAGTGTGGACTTTGGCACGGAGTCAGCCACGGAGGATGACCCGGCAAATGCAGAACCTGGCGAAGACCCGCTGGACTCTGGCGACGATGACGGCGAATCCACGTTAGTGGATACCGGTGAAGACACATCCGTGGCCGCAGACATGGACGCTTGCGTTGCCGCTGGCTCTCGCTTCTCTGTCTACGACGACATGCGGCGCAAACTCATAGAGCGTGGTATTCCCGCTGATGAGATTGCCTTCATCCACGATGCCAATACCGACATGCGCAAGGGCAAGCTCTTTTCCGACATGCAGGCTGGACGGGTGCGGGTTCTGCTGGGTTCCACGGCCAAAATGGGCGCAGGCATGAATGTGCAGAAACGCCTTGTGGCCGCGCATCACCTGGACGCGCCCTGGAGGCCCAGCGACCTGGAGCAGCGCAACGGGCGCATCATTCGCCAAGGCAATAGCCTGTATGAGCGCGACCCTGACAAATTTTCCGTAGGCATCTATTATTATGCTACAAAGCAAACATACGACAGCCGAATGTGGCAAGTAATAGAGCAAAAAGCCGCTGCCATTGAACAATTCCGCAAGGGGGACTTGCTCCAGCGCAATATTGACGATGTGCAGTCCGAAGCTGCTAACGCGGCGGATATGAAGGCTGCGGCCTCTGGCAACCCGCTCATACTTATGCAGGTGAAGCTGGCCAGTGACCTACGCAAACTGGAAGCCCTGTATTCACAGCATCAACGGTCGCAACACCGCCTGCGGGATCGACTGAAGTGGCTTGGAGCTGCCGAAGGTCGCCTTGCCAAGGCGCAAGCGGACTATGCGGCCAACTGCGGCCTGCGTGACGGTAACACCCGCGTGTTCACCGAAAAGGGCAAGGAGCGCATCCGACTGGAGTGGCTGAAGGACGGCAAGCTGCTGACTGAAAAAAATAGTGAGCAGATCCAAAACATTCTGCGAGACGGAGTGAAGGACATTACACGGGAAGCACGGGCAAAGCCCATCTTGGGCAAGTACCGGGGCTTTGAAGTGGCCATGCTGCGTTCATCACTTGGGGCTGGCGGTGACGGCTTCCGCCTTGCTCTCAAGGGCATGGGCGAACAGGAATTTCAGCCGGAGAACTTGGTCTACGGCTTTGACGAAAAGTTCAGTCTGTCCGGCATGTTTCAGCGTCTGGACAATTTTCTGGAAAAAGGGCTTGATCAATCCTTCCAGACCTATCAGGGCAATGTGCGTCAGGAAATGGCGGAACTGGCAACGGTTAAGGCCGCTCTGGGGCAGGAGTTCCCGCAACAGGATGAACTGGCCCTGGTGCGTGAAAATCACAGTGCTGTCATGCGTGAACTGAAGCGTATGCAGGACGAGCCGGGCTATGTGAGTGAGTGGGAGCCGAGGGCAGTTGTTTTGCAAATGGCTGTTCCAAACCTGCAATCACGTCCAAAATCTGCTTAAAATCTGTGCTCAATTTGTTATTCTACTCCTTATTAT
Organism: Desulfovibrio sp.; assembly: GCA_016208105.1. NCBI lineage: Bacteria > Pseudomonadati > Thermodesulfobacteriota > Desulfovibrionia > Desulfovibrionales > Desulfovibrionaceae > Desulfovibrio > Desulfovibrio sp. The sequence goes on along the minus strand of JACQYS010000002.1, from coordinate 63,950 downwards.
TGAAATTGACGAAGAACGCTGCAACGGTTGCGGCAACTGCGTGGCGGACTGCGCCGAAGGGGCCATCGCCATTATAGACGGCAAGGCCAGGGTTATTTCCGATTCCTTTTGCGACGGACTGGGGGCCTGCATCGGCAGATGCCCGACCGACGCCTTGCGCATTATCCAGCGCGAAGCGCCCCCCTTTGACGAGGCCGCTGCCCTGGCGCAGCTTGCCACGCTGAAGACAGACGAAAGAAAAAATGGTGTTGCACCTTCCCCGCACGCAGCACCGTCCCTGCATGCCTTAACGCCCCAGTTGGGCGCATCGCCCCTGCGCGGCACCTGTCCCGGCACCCGCCCCGGATCTGGGCCGGGCTGGACGCCAGGGGCTGCCCCCTGGCCGGTCAAATTGCGCCTGGTCGCGCCGGACGCGCCTTTTCTGCATGGTGCAGACCTGCTTATCGCGGCGGACTGCGCCGCGCCCGTTACCCCGCAGTTTCAAGAATTGCTGGGGTCCAAAGCCTTGTTGATCTGCTGCCCGAAATTTGAAGACACCGCCGCAACGGTAGACAAACTGACCGCCATATTCCGGCAGGCAGACCTTCGGTCCTGCACGGTGCTGCGCATGGAAGTACCCTGTTGCGGCGGCCTGGTGCGCGCCGTGCGCACAGCCCACCAGGCCAGTGGCACGGCCTGCCGCCTGGAAGAACGCGTGCTGTCACGGGGCGGGGTGGATATGACGGCATAAGCGATTTCCACTTTCCACAGGGCCTGTGACGACACAAAAACGCCACAGGCCCGACATGGTTGTGCAACAGCTCCAAGGCATAGTTCCCGCAAATGTACAGACACACTTTTGTGGGAGGCGCAACATGCTGACACTGCACAACATCTCCAAACACTACCAGGACCATGTGGCCCTGCATAACACTACCCTTACCTTTGCGCCCGGCGCTTTCAACGTGCTGCTGGGGCCTTCGGGCGCGGGCAAATCCACGCTGTTGCGGTCCTGTAACCTTCTGGCGGAACCTTCAACCGGATATGTAGAGGCTGACGGCATAGGTGCTGTGCGCTCGCAAAGCCAAAGCCGCCAGCTGCGCCTTATGACGGCTTGTGTGTTCCAGCAGCACCAGCTTATTTTGCGGCAAAGCGTACTGACCAACGTGCTTAATGGCCGCGTGGGCGCGCGTCCTCTTTGGGCGGGCCTTCTTCCCACACCCAGGGCCGACATAGAAGACGCCCTGCGTTGCCTTGAACGCGTTGGCCTTGAAGACTATGCCCTGACACGGGCCGGCAGCCTTTCCGGCGGGCAACAGCAACGCGTGGGCATTGCCCGTGCGCTTATGCAAAAGCCTCGCATACTTCTGGCAGACGAGCCTGTGGCCAGCCTTGACCCGACCCGGGCAGAAGAAGTGCTGGGTCTGTTGCACAACATCTGCCGCGAAGACGGCCTGTGCGCGGTGGTAAGCCTGCACCAGGTCCGCTTTGCCAAACGCTTTGCCGACCGCATCATTGCCCTGCGCGCGGGCCGCGTCGTTTTTGACGGTACGCCAGAGGTTCTGACGCAGGAAGCCCTGACGCACATTTATGCGCCACAGACTGAAACACCCCTTTGTTCTGCCATAAAACCGCAACGCCCCACCGAACCGCCTGTCGCTTTTAACCAAACCGCGCGGGCCAGTTGAACCCTGTGCGGGCCTTTCCGTTAGGTCTTTATATCTACATCAACTCTTTCTTTTGCGAGGATACCACCGTGCATCGTTTGCTTGTCGCCCTTTTTCTGTTTTGCGCCCTTATTGCCCACGGCACAGCCGTGGCCGCCGACGCCGACCCCAAAGTGTTGAAGGTGGCCCTGCTGCCCGACGAAAGCCCCAGTACCATCATCAAGAACAACCAGACCTTGAAGGCCTATCTTGAAAAAGCCCTGGACAAAAAAGTCGACCTGGTCGTGACGACCGACTATTCCTCCATGATTGAGGCCATGCGCCACGGCCGCCTTGAACTGGCTTTCTTCGGTCCTCTTTCCTATGTCATGGCAAAGTCCAAATGCGACATAGAGCCGTTTGCCGCCATGCAGAAAAAAGGCAAGAATACCTATCGCGGCGTGGTTATCGCCAACACCAGCGCGGGCATCAACACCCTGGAAGACATCAAGGGCAAGAAGATGGCCTATGGCGACACCGCCTCCACCTCTTCGCACCTGATCCCCAAGTCACTTTTGGCGGCAAAGGGTCTGGAAGCGCGCCGCGACTATGAAGCCCACTTTGTGGGAAGCCACGATGCCGTGGCCCTGAATGTCCAAAACAACAACGCCCAGGCTGGCGGCCTTTCAGAAACCATATTTGAAGCCCTGGTGGAAAAAGGCACCATCTCCAAAGACAAAGTAAAGGTTCTTGCCGTGTCGGCAGAATTTCCCGAATACCCCTGGACCATGCGCAGCGACCTTTCCCCCGCGCTGAAAAAACGCATTCAAGATGCCTTTGTCGATCTGACTGATCCCGCGGTGCTGAAGCCCTTCAAAGCCGACGGTTTTACCCGGATCACCGACAAAGATTACGACGTGGTGCGCGACCTGGCGAAGATTCTGAACCTTGACCTGGCTAAAATGTAAGGATGACCGCGGTGGAATCTACCTTTATTGTCAACAACGTCGCCCAAAATTACCGCGAACGCCTGGTGCTGATAGGCTGCATCGCCCTGGGCATAGCCCTGTGCGTTGCCTATTCCGGCCTGGCAGATGTGCCGCGCATTCTTGAGGGCGGCCCCGCCCTGTGGCACCTGCTGGGCGAGATGACACCCCCGGACCCCAGCAACTGGCGCTCGTGGCTGGGTCCGCTTATGGACACCATCGCCATGAGCGTGGCCGGTACGTTTCTGGCCGTATGCCTTTCGCTGCCCCTGGGCTTTCTGGCGGCGGCCAACGTTTCGCCCCACCCCGTTGTCTACCGTCTGGCACGCAGCCTGCTGAACACTTTGCGCGCCGTGCCGGAACTGATCATGGGTATTCTTTTTGTGGCGGCTGTGGGTTTTGGCGCATTACCGGGCGTGCTGGCCCTGGGTCTGCATTCCGTGGGCATGGTGGGCAAATTTTTTGCCGAAGCTGTGGAACACTGCGACCCCAAACCCGTTGAGGCCATCCGGGCCACGGGCGCGAACCCCCTGAAAGTGCTGGTGTACGGCGTCATGCCGCAGGTGCTTCCGCAACTGGCCGACATTACCGTGTACCGCTGGGAATATAACTTTCGCGCCTCCACTGTCATGGGCATGGTGGGCGCTGGCGGCATAGGGTTTGAACTTATGGCTTCCCTCAGGCTTATGCAATATCGCGAAGTGTCCGCGATATTATTGCTTATTCTTGTCATGGTGACACTGGTAGACGCCCTTGGGTCGTGGTTGCGAGGAAAATGCGCATGAGTCAAAAACCCCTTTGTGTGGTCACCCACTGGGTGCACCCTGAAATCATCAACTATCTTGAACCGCATTGCCGTCTTGTCGTTAACAAAACCCGCGAAACCTGGCCGCGCCAGATCCTCTTTGACCATCTCAAAGAGGCGGACGCCGCCATGATGTTTATGCCTGACTGGGTGGATGCCGAACTGCTGGACAATGCCCCCCGCCTTAAAATCGTGGGGGCAGCCCTCAAGGGCTATGACAACTTTGATGTGGACGCGCTGACGTCCAGGGGCGTGTGGCTTTCCTACGTGCCGGACCTTCTGACCATTCCCACGGCAGAGCTGACCATTGCCCTTATGCTGGCCCTGGGACGTCATGTGCTGCCAGGGGACAAACGGGTGCGCAGCGGGGCTTTTGAAGGCTGGCGGCCCATTTTTTACGGCCAGGGCCTGCACGGCTCCACCGTGGGCATCATCGGTCTGGGCCGCCTGGGCCAGGCCGTGGCCCAACGCCTGGCAGGCTGGGGCGTGAAGCTTATTGGCTATGACATTGCCGAACTGCCGGATGAACGCAAACGCGAACTTGCGCTGGCGCAAACAGATATGCCCACGCTGCTTGCCACTGCCGACTGGGTGGTGTGCGTAAGCCCGCTGACCCCTGAATCAAAAGGGCTTTTGGGCGCGGCCGAACTGGCCGCTATGAAACCCGGCGCGTTTCTTGTCAACACCGGGCGCGGCTCGTGCGTGGACGAAGAGGCCGTGACAGAAGCCCTGGAAAAAGGCCATCTTGCAGGCTATGCCGCCGACGTCTTTGCCTTTGAAGACTGGGGGCTGGCAGACCGCCCCCGCGATGTGCCCGAGGCCCTGCGGGACCCCGGTCTGCGCACTGTGTTCACCCCGCACCTTGGATCGGCCGTGGAACAGGTGCGCATTGATATCGCCATGGAAGCAGCCCGCAACATTGTGGACGTGCTCTGCGGCAAAGCGCCCCGAAATCCCGTAAACACAATCTGAAAAACGTTTGCGACCTGGCTTTTTGCCAATAAACAAAAAACGCCGCCCGTGATGCATACACGCGGGTGGCGCTCTTTTTCCCCCCGTACGTACAAGCCGAAACGTCTCGTGCTAAAAGCAGGCGGGGCTGTTCGCTTGCAGGCGAACCTTGCACATAACGCGTGTCATCACGGGGCCGATTGGACATGACGCCATAAAGGCTTTTCGTGCCCAGCCTTAAAGCTGACAACCCCGATGCCGTCCTGGGTGCGGTCCAGGCGGTAGATGGTTGTCTCCAGATAGGGGGTCAGCGTTTCTGCCGGGTCCAGGGGGCGGGGCGGTTCCTGTACATACACGCCGTACAGTTTCAGCTGCTCATACCCCCATTTACCAGTACATTCTGGCGGACAAAAAACGAGGAGGAACGCTGCACAGCCATTTGCGCTGCCAGCGCAAACGCAAACGACGATATGGCAAACCCGACAGACGAGGTCAAATCAAGGGGCGTATCAGCATAGACATACGCCCGTCCATTGTTGCCGAGCGCTCACGCCTTGGTGATTGGGAGGCTGATACCGTTGAAGGCAGTAAAGGAGGCCCCGTTTTGGTGACACTTGCAGAGCGTAAAAGTCGTCTTTTCCTGTTTGGCAAGGCTCCCAACAAAAGCGCCAGCGAAGTAAGGCGGGTCATTGAAGGACTCTTGACACCCATTAAGGACTTTGTTCAGACTATTACCTATGATAACGGCAAGGAGTTCAGCTACCATGCCGATGTGTCAGCTACACTCGAGGCTCAGGGATTTTTTGCGCACCCCTACCATTCGTGGGAGCGTGGCTTGAACGAGAACTCCAATGGCCTTCTACGCCAATACTTCCCCAAGGGGGTAAGCTTGGCATCGGTCACGCAAGATGAGATCATAGCGGCAATGTGCCGCTTGAACTGGCGGCCTAGAAAATGCCTTGGGTTTAAGACACCCTATGAAGTTTTTTTAGAAGACGCCAATACCCAAGGACTGGGTGTTGCACTTTGAACTTGAAACCGCGATGCTTTAACCTTCCATTTCCAGTCAATTCTAAAATCTTAACTAAAATATCCTTATTCATGTGCATCTTGCTAATTATATCAGCATAAAATTCATTTAGCTTTGTATTATTATAGTCAAATTCAGTACTCTGCGCTATTCTAGATACGCCAATGAAATCACAAATCATTGTTGTTAACTCTGTATACAATTCTATTGTTCTTTGAGATTGCGATAAATACATATTTCATCCATTTATGAGCGTATTTGTAAAACAAAAAATACCATTGCTGTCCGGCTAAGGGGTAACAAAAAAGTCCAAAATCTCAGCAGTATGTGGTATAAGAAGTTACCGCAACAACTTGCCACACAAGGAGATTTTGGACTTGAGCCATCATACTACACTCTTCTCTCAACTGCTATCCCTGATACCGGGACATGTTTTTGAAAAACTCGAACGCAAGCACAAAACTGGCCGCTCTTCACGCCAATTTGGATTCAAGGAGCAATTCACCGTCATGGCCTTTATCCAACTCGCTGCAAGGCGCTCTTTACGCGATGGGCTTCGCGCCTTGGAGGCGGCCAAGAGACGGCTGTATCACCTCGGCTTGAAATCAGTAGCGCGTTCCACGGTTGCCGATGCCAACAATTCAAGGCCTGTGGAATTTTTCAAAGACCTGTTCACTGAAATGTATGGCCTGTGCCATCTTCGTGCGCCTCGTCACAAATTCCGCTTCAAGTGCAAGCTGTACAGCATGGACGCCACCACCATCAGCCTATGCCTGTCCATCTTTCCCTGGGCGTCGTTCCGGCGGAACAAGGCTGGCGTGAAAGTAAATACCGTGCTTGACCACGATGGCTACATTCCCGCTTTTCTCGATATCAACAATGCCAAAACCCACGAAAGCCGCATGGCCAAAAGTCTTTCATTGCCAAAGGGTTCCATCGTCACCTTCGATAAAGGCTATATCTGCTATTCCTGGTTTCGCATGTTGACCGCGAAGGGCATTTTCTTCGTAACCCGACTGAAGAGCAATGCTGCCTATAAGCTCGTTGATCGCCGCGCCGTAGACCGGAAAACCGGGGTCACGTCCGATCACATCATTGACGTGAGCAGCCGGGGAAAAACCACTCGTCTACGCAGAATCGGCTATCGCGATGCGAAAACCGGCAAACGGTACGAATTTTTGACCAACCATTTCCGCCTGTCCGCCAAGACAATTGCTGATATCTATAAAGAACGCTGGCAAATTGAAATATTCTTCCGCGAAGTCAAACAAAATCTGCATATTAAAAGCTTTGTCGGGCGCTCGGAGAATGCGGTGCACATCCAGATTTATACGGCCCTGACCGTGTATTTACTCCTGGCCTATCAGAAATTCCTGAGCAAGCTTGGGCTGTCGGTGCAACAACTCTTCGAGCTCATTTGCTTGAATCTGTTCGGCAAGGATTCTCTGGAAGAACTTCTGAATCCGCGAAGACGAAAAACTATAAACACCTATAGTTATAGCCTGTTAGCTATGGGTGCTTAACCGGACAACATTGGTTCAGATTTATAGTTGGCATTGATCTACAATTCCGGCCTCAACCAGCACACAGCACTTGTTCCAGCACCGCGTACATATCCGTCAGGGGGAGTTTCGGGTGCACGGCTTGTCGGGCTTTGCGATGGCGTCCAGCCTTTCGGCAAGGTCACGGATGTGGGCCTTCTGCTCTTCGGGCGTAGCGGGACTCAAGGCAACCCAATCAAACCTAAAAATGCAACCTCTCGCTTGTCTTTTGATTTGAATTTATGGTCAAAAATCGAATCTACAGTTTCATTTTCCTTTTTTTCAGCAGCCCTAATGCTTTGAGGCGCAATAAGCTTTACGGGAACCCCCTGTTCAGTCGATGCAAATTGGATTGCTGCTTCATTTTTTACTCGTTCTGGGGAAAGGGAACCTTTGGGAGGTTTTGTTGCTTTAACAACGTGTACCTCCTCTATTTTGCGTTCCTTGATTATGCTTTTAAATTCTTGCACAATTTCGACCAAACATTTGGACGGGTCAGCAGATTGCGGTATTTTATAGACTTCTTTGTTAACGGACTCTAAGTTGGGTGTTTTTCGATCTCCGCTAACAATAGCCATTGTAATCTCATCAACACCGGGTTTGACAGCCAATATGCGCATATGCCGCTCCTTCTATATCATTTTCAATTCATTAAGGTCTTTCTCAGTCTTATCGAGAATGGCTTTATAGCAGTCATCACAATATCTTTTTTGATTGGTATGCGCCCCACCAACTTTAGGAATATCAATACACTTTTCACCCTTTGATAATTCCCTTTTGCAGCGCTTGCACTCCGATTTTCGCAAAACTTCAACCCTTTTTGGCTTGCCATTTGAGCTGCCAATAAGGGATGGAACAGGTCCTTTAGGTTTGGCTTTCTTCGTAGTCAGACTTTGCTTTCCGAAGTCGTCTTGTGAGTGGCTTGATGATGTCATCAAGGTTCTCCAATATTGCTTTAAAATCTTCCACGGTTGCAGAATTGCGAGATTTCCCTAGCCGTTTATTGAATTCGACATTCACCATCATCAACGCAGATATATAGTTGTTTTTCCCTGTAAGCTTTAAGCTTGCATACTTACGGGGAATTTCCAGACCGTTCATGTCCAATTGAACATGATTGAGTAGAATTTTTGCAAGTCGTTGAGCTTGCTCATGGAGCCTTTTTTTGGCCTCTTCCCACTCTTTTTGTGGCTGTACGAGAAATGGCTCCGCAGGTGCAACTTTTGTGAGGCTCGGATTTTGGCTACTTTTTACAATGCCCTCTGCTTGAGATTCATCAAGACCCAAAAGCTTCAACCTTTCGCGAAGTTCCTCAATTATGTGTTGCTCCTCAACTGTTGTAAAATCTTCTTCCCAAATAGCATCAACAATTTCATTATGAACTACAACTTTTTCTCCAGCCCGTAACCGCGTTGAACCGTTTAAAACATCCCTCGAAACTTCTGGCTCTTCGCCACCAATGACTTTATCCCAAAAAGATTGATCGTCATTCTCAAACTGCTTAAATTCTTTAAGCCTTTGATCCAGATTCATGCCAAGGTGAGTGACTATGTGCCCCAGATTGTCTGGGTGTCCAGGATCATTTTGAACAATGACCCTCATTATCCTGCCTACAAACTGGATATAAGGCGCAAGGCTTCTAAATGGACGAAATATAGCTGCGACACTTAATTTTTGGTGATCAAATCCTTCGCCTAGCATTTGAACTTGAATAATACAATCAAGTGTCCCATTTCTCAGCGCTACCAGAATAGCATCCTGCTCATCCTGCTTTTGTTTGCTATGAATAACTTCCGCAGTAAAACCTCTCTCTATATATAGCGATCTAATTTCTTTTGCATGATTGATAGAACATGCGACAGCAATAAGTTGGTGTTGCGTTCCGCTCATTCTTAATTCTTCAAGCTTGCCCAAGCTGTTATCAACGATATGTTTGTTGCACAGTGGAGCCAAAGCAACCCCTCTACTAAACCAGTCATCCTCCTTAAGTTTCAATATTTCTTCTAATGTGTAAATTTTTCCACGTTCATCTTTAAATCCCAACTGAATTTCCGATGGGGCAACGTAACTTGCTTTAAGTCTTTTGACATAGCCTTTTAGCGAAGCACTCCTAAATGGGTATCTATATATAAGTTCTCCGCTCAATTCTTGCCTGTCACTCCTAAAAGGAGTTGCTGTCATCAGTATTATTTTAGCTTTTGGAAACCTATCAATGACCTTTTGCCAGCTTGCGGCAGCACTATGATGCGCTTCGTCAACAATGATCATATCAAAAAAATCATCACTAAATTGCGCTAACCATTTCTCAGAATTGGTCGCAAGTTGTTGGACATTTGTTATAACTATATGAGATTTTGTTGCAGTGCTTATATTTCCTGTGTCAAGGGTACATGCCAAAGGGCCTGCCAACATTTGTTCTGGAGCCAGAACTTTTGCTTTACGCCAAAAACACTTTTGGCGGTTGGTTACATCCATTGATTCATAAAGACCGTCTTTAATGGTCAAGTTGGGAGCAATTACTATGACTCGTCCACTTGCAATCCCTAGTGGAAGAATAGAAGCAAGGCCGGTTTTTCCGCAACCTACAGGAATCTGTATGATAGCTCTATTTTTACCGGATTTGAAAAAGTCATACGCTTGTAGGTATGCACTTTTTTGAGGCTCGCGAAGGAGATCATTTTCTTCAATGTTAAAGTCAATATTGGTAAAGAATGTTTCCACCGGCTGATTCGATCTGGCCCATGCATCAAGTTCTTGTTTTTCAAAAGCCCATTTTTTGCCGATTTTACTTGCTGGCATTCTACCCTCTTGCGCCATAGCATATAATAGAGTTTTGCCTATTTTAAGGTAGGAAGCTGTTTCTTCCACCGACAACCAATTCTTATTTTCGGGGTTCATCTTTTGTCCTTCATATGGTATCAAATGATACTAAACGATAGATAGAATCGGGAGTGATGTCAACCTCCAAATTTGACTCTTTGCTTTACCGCACCATTATGCTTGGCGTTTTCATCCTTGTCCATTCACATCCCTCAATCCTTTGCCAGTGCTCCAGATACCGCTCATTCTTCGCCAGAGCCAAGTCTCCGGCCACGCTGAAAGCATAAGCAGCAGTGCGTTCGGCATAGCGTTGCCAGGCGCGGCCCTCGTTTTTCTCTCTGATGGTGGGGGCGCATTGGCGCACGGCTTCGGCCACGGCCTGCTGGCTATGGCCGGTGGCCCGCAGACGCAAGGCAATCATGGCATCCACCCGTGACAAATCTTCCAGGGCAAGGTGCTGGCGGATATTCGCATAGTGCGCGTAGTAGGCAGCGACTGAATCTCCAGAACGTGCATGTGTGGTCACGGGGCGGGGGTGTGTCTGTGGCTGCCGGGCCTTTTCTGCGGCGGCATATTCACGCTCAATTTGTCTGGCCAGTTCCAAAGCCTTTGCGCATTCACGCTTTTCGGCCTTAAGCAGTCTTACCTTGGGAAAGGAGCCATCCTCGCGCCGGTGTTTGGGCTTCAAGTTGCCGAAGCCTGGTGCTCGATGCGGATGAATGCAGCCGGAGAGCTTTGGATCGCCATACAGCTTGTTGAGGCGCTCCGTGATCCGGTTGCCCACGTCTCGGTTGTGCGGGCTTTTCAGCTTGGGAATGGTGAGCACACATTGATAATTGCCCGGTGAACTTTCCAGCACCACAGCGGGCCGGAAGCCGTCCGCATAGAGCTTTTCCAGGCTCTCCCGCGTCATATCGTCAATAAGGATGTGATGTCTGTTCTCGGAAAGCGGTGTGTAATAGATATTTTCGCCGCGCTGCTGAAGCCGGAGCATTTCGGGCAGGTGTGCGGCCAACTCCTCTGGAGTGAAGCCTTGGGATGCTCCGTCCCTCTTGTCCAGAATGAAGACCTTTTTATCGCCATCTGGTTTCATGCGGATACAGGTCACACGGATGCGATCCGCATTCACAGCGGAAACATAGTGCTGGAGCTGTTCATGCACAGGTGTGGATGGAGCCGTGGTGGCCATATGCACGGGCAGCTCCGAGCGTTTGGATTCTATGCGGAACCTGTGCCGCCAGCGGTCGGCCTGCGTGTGCAGACCACGCCCGCGCAGCCAGGTTTCAAAGTGGGGTTTACCTTTGCCGGGCTTCTGCCTGCGTCCTGTTTGCTGCCTAAACTGACGCAACTCATCACGCTGTCGCATTTTCAGACGGTGCCGTTCGGCGTTGAGCACGGGCAGCCCGCGTTTGCCAAGGCCGCTTAAAATCTGCTTCCGTTCGCTGCTGTGACGGGCTTTCATAGCTTCAAGTTGCTGCTGTTTTTTTGCCTCATTCTGCTCCGAAACGGGCAAAGAAATATCTTTCTGATATTCTCGCCATTCTTCCAAACTTACCTCGCTTACTGGTTCGGGCTGCATTTTTTCCAGAGGCGGTGGGATTTCTGCTGGCATAAATTCCCCAAGCCTTTTGCACAGTTTGCTCATGCCGAAATCACGATCTATGGACGAAGCCTTCACCGCTTTTTCGCCCACAAAGACGATGGCTCCGGAGCCTTTCTTTTCAAAGCGCAGCCCTTTTTCAGCAAGTTTCTGATGTAGCTCCGGCCAAGAATTAGCATTTTTGATGATGTCATGCCCCCGTTCCTGAGCAATTCGTTGGGCTGATTTTTCGCCGGTGGCGTGTTCCACGGCCATTGCCTCTTGCCGAGGCTGGACTTTTTTAGGCCGTAAGTTTCGGGCAAGCTCGCCGCTTTCCAACACCGAGTAACGGGAATTTGCTTCGCTGGCCCAGCCCTGCTTGTGTTCCACCAGGGCGACAATTTTATGGGCTTCTTCTTTGTCGAACCCCTTGTGCGGTTGCACCACTTTACCGCTCACAGGATGCATGCGATTGACCGCGATGTGGACGTGATAATTTTCGGTGTTGTAATGCAAACCGTAGACGGTCTGGTGCTCGACAAGGCCCATGCGCTCCAGAAAAATATCCACCAGATCATCCACCTGGGCGCGGGTTGGCTGCTCGTGTTCCTGCCACGAAAATACCCAATGACTCACTGGCATTTTGCTGTGGACGCTCTCTTGGGCCAGCGCAATCATCTCCACTTTCTGGCCATTGTGCGTGGCGGCGAAAAAGTTTCTGCTCCCGGCGTGGGCGATTTTCTCTTGCGCATTGGTATTGTGCGGATAGCGGATATAATCCACCAGGTCGCCAATTTGCCAGACCTTGGGCTTATCCGTGTCGGTGTACTTCACCTTCTTGACGATCACGGTTTTGTGCTCCCCAACCTTTCAATAGCGCGGCCCAAAATCCGCAGTGTTTCTTCTTGCTCTTCCAGGTGCTCACGGCTGGCTCCTGCCTGCCGCAGTGTTTCAAAATGATGCTTGAGCAGGCCCCCGATGCGGCGCAATTCACGGACTGTGGTCATGTCCGTTTGCGCGACTATGTGAGTGGGTGGCCTGCCGCCAAAGCCGCGACGGCGGAGACATTCGGAAACCGAAAGCCCGGCCAGGCTGGCTTGTTCCTCAAGCTGTTTTGCTTCGCCTTCGGACACCCAGAGGGTGTATCGCTTATGGTATTTGCGCTCTGGCCTTGCCATGCCTTCTCCCTGCCTTTTGTCTTGAGAGCGTGAGAAGCCTGCGCCGAATGCGTTGCCTTTGGGAGTCCAGAGGGCGCAAGCCCTTTGGCAGGATAGTAGTTGGCGTCAGACAACTACCATCCTGCCACGAAGAACCCACAACAGGGAGTGGCGTAATGACAGGGATTGAATATTTGTGCTATGCTGTCGGGAAATTCCAAGAATGGAGGCAAACATCAATGGCAGTGAAGACCAGAATACCGATGGAAAAGATTATGGCGGTCAAAAAAAAGCTCCAGAAACTTCCTACAAAAGAGACGGGGAAAACCCGCGAGGAAGCTCTGGAAATACTGGCTGGTGATTTTCAGGAGGCTTTGAAGAAGGGCTATTCCGTGAAGGAAATACGCGAAATTTTGGGCGAAGAAGGGGTTACATTGGCGTTGTCGAAAGTGGCAAAGTAGGCATTTTAGAGCATTCCACCAATTTGGGCGTACACGGCTAGTATCTGTCATATCATGCTAAACACGGTTAAAATGGTATGGTGGTCTTGACTTTTTGCCTTGTCTTCAATAAAATTAGCGTAATACATTACAAACCACAGATGTCTACGAGTTAAGAAAGGGTGGAGTAAAAATCATGGAAGACAGATGGTTGTCTGTAGATGAAATCGGTGAATATTTAGGTGTTAAACGCGATACAATTTACAGATGGATCAGTGAAAAGAATATGCCTGCCCACAAAATAGGTCGTCTCTGGAAGTTCAAAAAAGGCGAAACCGATGAATGGGTGCGAACAGGTGGCGCAAACGATGCTAGTGCAGGACATGATGAAAAAAAATAACTATCTTTCCGCCTTGGGCTTCAATATGGGATTGGGGGGAGCCCATATTTCGCGCACGATGATGCTCGAAGAATTAAACATCTTGCTTGCACATACAAGTCGAATAGATGCAGAAAAAAAAGAATACCTCCACGCGATCATTGCTGAAAACTGCCTTGGGAAACGTTCGGCAAAAACCCGCACTCTTACTGGCAGATATCTTGTCGATTTGTACTCTCTTGACTATAAAAATATTCTTTTTAGAGCCCTGTTATATTTTTGGAATCGTGACACAGCTTCCAGACCATTACTGGCTTTGCTCTGTGCCTATGCTCGTGATCCGGTTTTGCGCGTTACTGCTCATCATATTTTGAATATTTCTGAAGGAACTGTGCTTGCTCGCGAATCACTAGAAGAGTTTATTGACGCACAAAAGCCAGGACGCTTTAGCAAGGCCACCTTGAAGTCCACCGCTCAAAACATCAATGCAACATGGACTAAATCGGGGCACCTGAATGGCCGTGCCAAAAAGGTGCGGGGGCGGGCTACTCCAACTGCCGCAAGCGTTTCGTATGCCATGTTTCTTGGCTACCTTACTGGTCTTCGGGGGCAAACCCTTATCCAATCCGAATATGGCAAACTTCTTGATTGCCCGCCTGGTAAAATTATTGAGCTGGCTGAAGAAGCTTCGCGCAAGGGCTGGATCGATCTCAAGCGGGTTGGTGAGATCATCGAAATCGGATTCCCCAAATTGATCAGCCAACATGAATTGGAGCTGCTCCATGAACAGGATTAAACGGCTGACACAATCCTACAGCAAATTTATCTCGATTCCGTGGCGAAACGATGCCGCCGCCGCACAGCGTGTGATTTTTTGTGTCTACAATGAAACTGAAGAACGCTGGCTTAGGGCCAAGATAGATGAATTTGAAATTGCCACCCGGCAGGCAGGTCATGAGTGGGGTATTTTTGACCTGACCGATACTTTTGCTGCCTGGTTGACTTCCCAGCGCTATGCCACCAGCTATTTTCAAAAGCCACACCTCTTACCGACTTTGTTACCCAAGTACCTCAGTTATATTGTTGCAGAATTTGATAGCTTCCTGCAAAAAAAAGCATTCGGCGCAGAATCTGTTATAGCACTGAAGGGTGTTGGTTCATTATTTGGATTTTTGAAAGTAAAAGATGTGGTAGATGCGTTGGCCCCATTGGTTTCAGGGCGTCTGCTGGTCTTCTTCCCCGGTAGTTTTGAAAACAACAACTACCGGCTGCTGGATGGCTATGACGGGTGGAATTATCTTGCGGTGCCCATAACTGCTGATAAGGAATTTTGAATAAAGGATAGCTGATGTACAATCACGACATTTACCAAAAAGACCCCGCCACCCGAAAGCTTGTCAATGAAGGTGTGGCCAGCGTTAATGATGAAACAACCAGTCATGCGCTCGCAGTGCTTCGTTATGAGCTGGAAACGTTTGTTTGCGATGGTCAGTACGAAAAAGGGATGTCGCATATCCTTGAAACCTATCTGAAAAATACCGACCAAGCGCAACAGCCGGGGGTATGGGTAAGCGGCTTTTTTGGGTCGGGTAAGTCCCACCTTGTAAAGATGCTTCGGGCTCTTTGGGTAGACACCACCTTTGCAGACGGGGCCACGGCTCGTGGCATTGCCAACCTGCCGCCGGGAATCAGCGATCTATTAAAAGAGCTTAGCACGCAAGCCAAACGGCATGGGGGCCTGCACGCCGCATCTGGAACCCTTGGCTCAGGAGCCAGCGGTAGTGTGCGGCTGGCACTTCTGCGTATTATTTTCAAATCTTCAGGGCTGCCAGAGCAATACTCTGTGGCGCGTTTTGTCATGTGGTTGCGTCAGGATGGTATTTATGAACAAGTGCGCAACCATGTAGAGCAAAATGGCTTTAACTGGCAAGAAGAGCTGGATAACTTCTATGTAGCAGAAGGACTTCACGCCGCTTTAATGCAGGCCAAGCCCAAACTTTTTGCTACGCCAGAATCTTGTGTGGAAACGCTGAACAACCTCTATCCCTATGTTCAGGATGTTTCGAGTGACGACATGCTCAAGGCCGTTCGCCAAGCCCTGACAAAGGATGGCAAATTTCCCTTGACCCTGATTGTGCTTGATGAAGTGCAACAGTTTATTGGGGGCAGTGCAGAACGCTCCATTGAAGTGCAGGAAATGGTTGAAGCCATTTGCCAGAATGTTGGTGGTAAAATTTTGTTTGTGGGCACGGGGCAAACAGCCCTTACCGGTGTTGCGCTTCTGGCCCGGTTACAGGGTCGTTTCACTGTGCGGGTTGAACTTTCAGACGCAGATGTGGATGCAGTTATCCGTCAGGTAATTCTGGCTAAGAAGCCAGAAGCCAAGCCGCAAATCGAACAAATTATGCAGACCAATCTGGGAGAAGTTTCACGGCATCTTGCAGGCACTACCATCGGGCACATGCAAGACGATATTCAGCACTTCTCACAAGACTATCCCATTTTGCCAGTGCGTCGCCGTTTTTGGGAAAACACACTTCGGGTTTTGGATCAGACTGGCACCGAAAGCCAGCTCCGCAACCAGCTCAGCATGATCCACAAGGTTATTCAAACCAACCTGAATGAACCCTTGGGGCATGTTGTACCGGCTGACTATCTTTATTTTGACTCTGCCGACAAATTGCTCCAGTCGCGTATATTGCCTCGCAAAGTGCATGAAAAAACCATCACCTGGAGTAAAGGCACAGACGACGAAAAACTTATGGCCCGTGCCTGCGGCCTGGTTTTTTTGATCAACAAACTTGGCAGCCAGAATCAGGAGCTTGGCATTAAAGCCACCATTGATACCCTGGCCGACCTGTTGGTAGAAAATCTTTCGCAAGGCAGTGGCGCGTTGCGCAGCAAGCTGCAAAGCCTCTTGGCACACTGCGAACTGCTTATGCGTGTGGGCGATGAATATCGCATACAGACTGAAGAAAGCACGGCGTGGAACGACGAATTTCTCAGCCAGCAAGCTGCCTTATCCAACGAAGCCCACCGAATTGACGCAGAACGTGAAGATCGTATCCGCAAAAAATTTGGCGATGTTGTGCGCAAGCTATCCTTGATGCACGGTAGTTCAAATGTTCCTCGCGACATTCACCCAGTCTTTGATACTCAGCTCCCAGCAGATGCCCATCAGCGTCTGTGTGTTTGGGTGCGTGATGGGTGGAGTACGGATGAAAACTCTGTGCGAGCAGATGCACGGCAGGCAGGCAATCAATCCCCCACAGTGTTTGTATTTATACCAAAACGCTCTGCTGATGACCTGCGCACCCATCTTATCAACTACAAAGCCGCCACAGCTACCCTAGACAAACGCGGCGTACCAAACACCCCCGAAGGCACAGAAGCGCGGGCGGCAATGGAAACCACCAAGCAAGGCGCGGAAGGTAAAATTCGTGAATTGCTTGATGAGGCATTCTCGGGTGCTCGCATCTTTCAGGCGGGCGGTAATGAGATGCTGGGCAACGACCTTCAGGAAATGGTGTTGGAGGCTGCCAGCAATTCGCTCCAAAGGCTGTACCCGCAGTTTCAAATTGCTGACCACCCGCAATGGGCAAAGGTATACGAAAAAGCCCAAAGGGGCGCACCCGATGCCCTGAAAGTCGTGGGTGATGAAGGCGAACCAGCCAGAAATCCTGTATGCAAAGCTATTCTTGGCTTTCTTGCGGCAGGAAAAAAGGGGGTTGATATACGCACCTGCTTTGAATCCTCGCCATATGGTTGGTCGCGTGATGCGGTGGATGGCGGCCTACAAGTGCTGCTGATTGCAGGGCTCATTCGGGCACAGGACGAGCGTGGGCAAACCCTTGACCCTAAAGAGCTGGAACGCAAGGCCGTGGGCAAGGCCTTCTTTAAGGTGGAGTCTGCCACCATTACCACAGCGCAGCGCATACAACTTCGTAAACTGTTCCAAAAGCTTGGCTTGACCGCCAAACAAGGTGAAGAACTTGCCTGCGTCCCGCAGTTTATGCAAAAGATGCTGGAGCTTGCGGAACAGGCTGGCGGGGATGCTCCCAAACCCCAGAGCCCGGATACAGCGTTTTTGGACGGAGTGCGCCTCACCGCAGGTAATGAACAACTTCTTGCCATCTATAACCTTCGTGACGAGCTTGCTCATAGTATCGACAACTGGACAGACTTGTCTGGGCGCATAACTTCGCGCTGGCAAAGCTGGCTGGCGCTGAAACAGCTTGCTGCTCATGCCACCAACCTGCCAGAAGCAGAAGTGATCGTGGCCCAGGTGCAAATTATCGAGAACAAGCGGCAATTATTGGACGATCCTGATGCCATAGCCCCACTTTGCGCCAGTTTGACGCAGCTTTTGCGTGAAGAACTGAACCACCTAGATAGCGAATACGCTTCTGGCCATGCCGCAGGCATGAAAAAGCTGGCAGATGATGCAAACTGGCAGCAGCTTGATCAAAATCAGCGTCACCAGCTTTTGACGGAACAAAGTCTGCAAGGAAACGCTCGCCCGACAGTTGCGGTGCAAACCACGGCAGATGTGCTGAATACGTTGCACTATTGCACGTTGAATATGTTTAAAGACAAAGTGGCGGCTATGCAGGGGCGTTTTGATAAAGTGCTTCAGGGCGCAGCGGAGCTGTGCGAACCGGAAGTGCAGTTTGTGCTGTTGCCGCGCCGCACCTTGAAAACGCCTGACGAAATTGACGCTTGGGCAGATGAAGCCAAGCAAGTAATGAAAGCAGCCCTGAATAACGGGCCTGTTGTGATAAAATAGGGGGGAGTATGATTTCTTCACTCACAATACGAAATTTTAAAAGCTATGAGGAAGCAAAACTTCCCCTATCGAGAATGACATTCTTAATAGGCCCCAACGCTTCGGGCAAGAGTAATGCCTTAGAGGCCTTACGGCTTTTGAATTGGTTGGCAAAAGGAAGTCGTCTGGATGACATCGAGCGCAATATCCTTGGTGCAGATACTCTTATTCGAGGGCAGGCATCAGATTTGTTTTTGGATAAAAACAAAAATTTGTCTTTCGACTGTGATATCCCGCTCGCAATGAGAAACCTCGGCCTGTCAAATAGTGACAATTTTCATATTGCTTTAGGCATTGTGGCTGAAAAGTTAACACTTACTGAAGAATCTTTGGGGCAGCCGTCTTCAAAGAACTGGCTTTACAGCGTTGATGGAATTCCTAACGTTTCAACAAATACTGTATATGTTATGTACGATAATTTTTTGCAGGGAGGAAATAAACCAAGGATTACATGCTCCAGTCAGCAGGCGATTTTTTATCAACTTGAAACACCTGGACGGTTTGAAGAAAAGCATAAAAAATCTCAGAAGCTCATTCCAACTGCGACTAAAAGAATTCGTGAGGCGTTACAAAATATTGTTTTTCTTGATCCTAATCCATCTACAATGAGATCATATTCATTTGCCAAAAATGATGATGAAATCAAAGAAAACGGTTCAAATGTTTCAAGTGTTCTATATCGTATTTGCAATCAAGGTGGCGCTGAAAAAGAAGAACTTCTAAAGTTTGTTTGTTCATTACCAGAGCAAGATATTACAGATATTTCTTTCATAAAGACAGAACGCAGCGATGTAATGGTGCGCTTGCATGAATCATTTGGTGGAAGAGAGCGTGTTGTAGACGCTCCGCTTTTATCAGATGGAACGTTGCGAGTTCTTTCTATCGCTGCAACACTGTTTAGTGCTCGTGATAATAGCCTTGTCATCATTGAAGAGGTTGACAATGGTGTACATCCAAGCCGAGCCGAAACATTAGTAAACCAAATTCTTCAAATTGCCTCAGCCCGTAACCTTCAAGTGCTCATAACCTCTCACAATCCCGCCTTGCTTGATGCTGTGCCTGATAAAGCTCTAGGCGATGTATTGTGCTGTTATCGCGATATAATAACAGGGTTTAGCAAGATAATGCGGTTAAAAGATTTGGATCGCTATCCTATTCTTGTGGCACAAGGTTCGTTGGGGCAGCTTGCAACAAAGCGCATTTTGGAGCGTTTTTTAAAGGACAATACTACTTCGCAAGAACGCAAAGCTGCGGCCCTGTCTTGGTTGGACGATTTAAAGCAAGAGGGGGCTACCCAATGAGTGCGGTATGCCTTATTGACACCACTATTTTTGCAGAAATATTGAATATCCCCGGCATGACACGTTGCCGTGATGAAATATTTGAATCTCTTCAGCAAAAAATAGCTGCTAATGAATCCTTATTTCTGCCAATGGCGACCATTTTTGAAACAGGCAATCATATCGCTCAAAATGGTGATGGAACACAACGCCGCAAGTGCGCGGAGCTTTTTGTAGAACAGGTACAAAAAGCTCTTGATGGAACAATTCCATTTACTCCACTCAGCTTTCCCACAAGTGAAGATATGCAAAAATGGTTGGCGGATTTTCCTGATTCGGCCATGCGCAAGTCAGGAATAGGCGATTTATCCATCATTCACGAATGGAATCGTCAGTGCGCGCTTAATCATGGCCGAAGGGTGTATATTTGGTCACTTGACGAACATCTTTCCGGCCATGACCAACCTGCAAGGATTTAGCCCATGCCCACCCTCGACAGAACTCTCCGCAGCCGTTTGGAGCGCACCATCAGGGAAGCGCGTGTCATGGCGGAAACAGCAGCCCGTGCCGCGCTGGGGCAGCTTGGCGTGGACGAGCAAACCGTGCCCGCGCATCTTGCCGAGCCGCAACGCGAGTTGCGCCGCCGTTTGCGGGCGCATGGCAGGCAGCTTGGGGATGCCCTCAATGGCGGCCCTGTGCAAAGCATGGAGCGGCTGGTGGAAGAGGTAGCCTACGAGCACTGGCACCGTATGCTCTTTGCCCGCTTTCTGGCCGAGAACAATCTGTTGATGTACCCAGACCCCGATGATCCGGTGGCGGTTACGTTGGAAGAATGCGAAGACCTGGCCGCCGATGAAGGCGCAGCTAACGGTTGGGAGCTGGCCGCCCGCTTTGCTGCCCGCATGTTGCCACAAATTTTTCGGTTGGACTCTCCCGTATTCCATCTGGCTCTGCCCCCTGAGCACCAACAGGGGCTGGAACGCCTGCTGGCGGCCTTGCCGCAAGAAGTGTTCTCCGCTTCTGACAGCTTGGGCTGGGTGTACCAGTTCTGGCAGGCAGACAACAAAGAGCGCATCAACAGCGCAGAAGTCAAAATAGGCGCACGCGAATTGCCCGCCGTGACCCAGCTCTTCACAGAGCCGTACATGGTGAGTTTTTTGTTGGACAATAGCTTGGGGGCATGGTGGGCCGCCAAGCGTTTGAGTGCCGAAGACCTGAAAAGCGCCGCAAGCGAGGAAGAATTGCGCCAAAAGGCCGCCATTCCCGGTGTACCCTTGGAATATCTGCGCTTTGTCAAACAAGATGATGGGCCAGATGAGGGGCCAGATAAGGGGCAGGATGGGGGCGGCTGGGCATTGGCAGCGGGCAGCTTTGAAGACTGGCCCAACACTCTGGCAGAACTCAAATTGCTCGACCCCTGCTGCGGCTCCGGGCATTTTTTAGTGGCTGCCTTTTTGATGCTGGTGCCCATGCGGCGGGAATTGGAGTCCCTGACCACAGAGCAGGCCATAGACGCTGTGCTGCGGGACAATATTCACGGTCTGGAACTGGATCAACGCTGTGTGGAACTGGCGGCCTTTGCGCTGGCCTTTGCCGCGTGGACATATTGTAACCCCGATCCAGCCACTACCTTTGGCTTTGACGGCTCAGGTTTTGCGGGGTGGGATCAGGGCACCTGGGCAGCAAAAGCGGGCTATAGGCCTTTGCCTGCCCTGAATCTGGCTTGTTCAGGCCTGCATGTCACTGCGGACAAAGCCTTGTGGACGGGCCTTGCCAAGCCCAATACCAGACTGCGCAATGCGCTGGACTTGCTCTATGATGAATTTCGGCAGGCCCCGGTGCTGGGTTCGCTGCTTAACCCTTCTGCATCCATTGCCGCAAGCCTTGTGGACATGTCCGAACTTCAGCCAGCCTTGCAGCAAAGCCTGCAAGGGGAAGACGGCACAGAGTACGAAGCCGCCGTGGCCGCACAAGGCCTTGCCAGTGCCGCCGCCTTGCTGGGCAAGCACTATACCCTTGTCATTACCAATGTGCCCTATCTGGCCCGTGGCAAACAGGGGGATATCTTAAGTGAGTTTTGTGAAAATCACTACCCCGAAGCCAAGAATGATCTTGCCACCGTCTTTCTGGAACGCTGTTTGGGCTTGTGCACCACGGGCGGCACGGCCAGCATTGTGTTGCCACAAAACTGGCTGTTTTTGACCCGCTACAAGAAATTTCGCGAAAAGCTGCTCAAACAGCATGTATGGCATATGGTGGCGCGTTTGGGGCCGAAAGGCTTTCAAACGCCCATGTGGGACTTCAACGTTCAGCTTATTACCCTCAGCCGTGGCAAAGCCTCCATGCCTGTGGGGGGCCTCATGGGTGAAAAGCCCAAGGCCCACTTTTTACGCGGGCTGGATGTTGCCGAAGCCCCCACCGCGCAGGACAAGGCCGATGCCCTGCGCGTAGAAGCTGTGCAGACCGTTGAGCAGGCGAAGCAGTTGGAGAACCCGGATGCACGGGTAGCACTGGGGGAAAGTTCAGGGGGAAATTTATTAGAGTTCATTGCCTATAGTTATGAAGGACTGACAACAGGCGATATTGATCAGTTTGTAAAAAAAAATTGGGAAAACCAAAGAAATCTAGAATGGGCTGCATATATTCAAAATGCTAATACGACTACACACTATCAAGGTAGAACTGATATTATTCATTGGGGAAAAGATGGAGCGGTGATAGCTAATTTTCAGGGTTCATATATAAAAGGTAAGAATGCTTGGGGGAAAAATGGATTGCGCATTACACAAATGAATAGTCTCCCAATTACAATTCATTTATTCAGGGGAAGTCTTTGGTAAAAATGCTGCAACCATCATCCCCCACAACCCCGCGCACCTCCCCGCCATTTGGTGTTTTTGTTCCTCCCCAGAATACAATATTTCCGTGCGCAGGATAGACCAAAAGCTTAACGTCACCAATGCTACCCTTGTCAAAGTCCCCTTTGACCTTGACCACTGGACAGCCGTTGCCGCCGAAAAATACCCCCACGGCCTGCCTAAGCCCTATACCGATGACCCCACCCAGTGGATTTTTCACGGGCACCCCTGTGGCTCGGTAGTTTGGGATGAATACGCCAAATGGACAGCCCACGGCCCGCTGCGCCAAGACGCCACGGTGCTGCATGTGGCTGTGACCCGCTTGCTCGGCTATCGCTGGCCCGCTGAACTGGATGAAAACATGGAACTGTCCGAAGAACAGCGCCAGTGGGTAGAGGGGTGCGAAGCTCTTTTGCCCCATGCTGATGCTGACGGCATTGTGTGCATTCCCCCGGTGCGCGGAGAAGCTGCTGCCGCCGACCGCCTGCTGGATTTGCTGGTGGTGGATTGCCCTAGGGTTTTCTTGGACACCAACTTGGACGTATGGATCGGACGTCCTGGAGGTGTCAGATGGGCAACGAATCGACAGGTCGGAAGCGGTATTGGGCCAAGCACAAGGCGCAGGTCGTACTCAGGCTTCTTCGCGGTGAGGACCTCGAATTCGTCAGCCGGGATCTTGGCGTCACGGCGGCGGAACTTAGCGAGTGGCGGGACACGTTTCTCGAAGGCGGGGAATCCGGGTTGAAACCTCGTCCCGTCAGGGAAAGCGTCGAGGTGGATCGACTCCAGTCCAAGATCGGCGAGCAGGCCATGGAGATCGAATTGTTGCGGGAGAAGATCGCCCGCATGGAGCAGAACCGCCCTTTGGCCCACAGGCGGTCGAGGAAGTGAGCCGAATCTCTTCCGCCTCCACAGGCAAGCCTTTCGGCGTGGCCAGGGTCTGCCGCATCTGGGACGTAGCCCGCTCAACGGTGTACTGGCGACGCCAGCCATCACGCCCGGAGCCCATTCGTCGCGGTCCTTGTGGATTTCACACCGACGGCGAGCTGGTGAGCGAGATCAAGGGCGTCCTCACGGAGAGTCCGTTCACCGGCGAAGGCTACCGGAAGATCTGGGCCATGCTGCGCGACAAAGACATCCGGACCTCCAAGGAGCGCACACTCCGTCTGATGCGCCAAAACGGCCTGCTGGCGCACAAGCGTCCTGGCAGACCGCACGGTCCCAGGGCCCACACCGGCACGATCAGAACGCAACGCGTGGACGAGATGTGGGGCACGGACATGACCACGACCATGACCCTCTCGGAAGGCAACGCCTCGATATTTTTCGCCATCGACCACTGCTCGCTGGAGTTGGTCGGAATCCACGCCGCCAAGCGAGGGACCAGGCTTGAAGCTCTGGAGCCAATCCGGCAAGGCGTGCGCCGCAATTTCGGCGCGTTCGGCAAGGATGTGGCGGCCGGACTGACACTGCGCCATGACCACGGCAGCCAGTTCATTTCGGAGGACTTCCAACAGGAGATCGCCTTCCTGGGAATCAAGGACTCGCCGTCCTACGTGCGCGAGCCCCAAGGCAACGGCATCGCCGAACGGTTCGTGCGAATCCTCAAGGAAAACCTGCTCTGGGTGCGGGGCTTTCAGACCGTCGAGGACCTCCGCCAAGGCCTTCTGGCCTTCAAGGAAACCTACAACACCCGCTGGAGGGTCGGGAGGCACGGCTACAGGACGCCCGAGCAGTACCGGGAGATACTCCTCTCAGCCCTTGCCAGGGCGGCTTGAATTAGACGGAAAATTGTCCAAGAAACCCTGGACCGCTACAGTGGCCGCATACGGGCCAGAGTGGACAAACGCAACGCTTGCCACCTTGCTTGCCAATGCTGACCACGCGGGCAAAACGCTGGAAACCTGGCTGCGCGAAAAGTTCTTTACCCAGCACTGCAAGCTCTTTCAGCATCGCCCCTTCATCTGGCATATCTGGGACGGCCTGCGCGACGGCTTTTCCGCTTTGGTCAACTACCATAAGCTGGATTACAAAAATCTGGAAACCCTCACCTACACCTATGTGGGCGACTGGATAAGCCGCCAGAAGCAAGATATGCAAAACGGCATTGACGGTGCGGGCGAACGCCTTGCCGCTGCCGAATCCCTCAAGAAAAAGCTGGAGCTGATCCTTGCGGGTGAAGCTCCCCATGACATCTTTGTCCGCTGGAAAGCGCTGGATAGACAGCCCATCGGCTGGAACCCGGACATCAATGACGGCGTGCGCCTGAACATTCGCCCCTTCCTCACCGTGCCTGACGTGGGTAAAAAAGGCGCGGGCATCCTGCGCGACAAACCCAATATCAAATGGGACAAAGATAGGGGCAAAGACGTGGAATCCGCCCCCTGGTATCACCTGTTCAATGGCGACCGGATTAACGACCACCACCTGACTCTGGCGGAAAAACAAGCCGCAAGGGGGGCGTAGAATGACTTCCTGCTATAAAGGAATGCGTTGGTTAAAATGTGATCTGCACATGCAAACACCTGCAGATGCACGGCACTGGGCCGGAGACCGACTCGAAGCCGGACAAGAGGCTGCCGCAGCGAAGGCTTTTGCGAAGGCCTGTTATGAAAAACGTCTGGATGTGGTGGGCATTACTGACCACAACTTTCTGAGCAAGGACTTCATTCCACATCTCCAGGCAGCGTTCAATGAGATTGAGCGGGAATTCAGCCACAAGATCACCTTGTTCCCAGGGTTTGAGTTCGAGGCGGCTGGCGTTGGCAGGGGCGTTCATGTTCTTTGTCTTTTCGACCCTTGGGCGGACCAGGCTCGGGTGGACTCGATTCTTACGGAATGTGGCGTGAGCTACCCGAGAATAAGCGCCACCGGTCAGCTCGAAAAATCAGACAAAAATTTGAAAGAGATCTTACGCATCACCCAAGACAAGTATGGCGGAATAGTCATCATGCCGCATGCAACAAGTAATGACGGCATTTTCGACGACGATTCGATAGCGGAATGGTTGCAACAGGATCAATTCACGAATCCTGATCTGCTTGCAGTAGAAGTGCCAAAGCCTGTTCACTTGATGAACGCTGGATATCGGCGGCTTCTGCGCTCTGGAGACGATTGCCAGCCAGACTGGAAGCGCATTCGTCCCATTGCTACACTTATGTCCTCGGACAACAAGAAGTTAGTCGATTGCGATGAGCATCGG
The DNA here is from genome assembly GCA_016208105.1 of Desulfovibrio sp. Classification (NCBI taxonomy): domain Bacteria; kingdom Pseudomonadati; phylum Thermodesulfobacteriota; class Desulfovibrionia; order Desulfovibrionales; family Desulfovibrionaceae; genus Desulfovibrio; species Desulfovibrio sp. Next base: position 38,472 of record JACQYS010000002.1, on the reverse strand, counting down.
AAGCCGACTCCTAACAGCATTGGCTACCGGTACTCCTGGTTCAAAATGTCCGAGCCCTCCATCGAATCACTTCGCCAGGCATTCCTCGACCATGAATCCCGCATTATTCTGCCGGAAGATGTTACAATAGATACGCACCCCGCACAGCGCGTTCGTCAGGCGACAATCAAGTCAATCTCAATCAAGAACGTAGCGTTCCTGGCCGACCAGCAAGTGCATTTTTCCCCCAACATGAACTGTGTGATCGGTGGTCGGGGCAGCGGGAAATCCACTCTGCTTGAGTACCTGAGAATCATCTTGGGTAAGGATAAATCCAAAGATATTGACGATGATACTAAAGAGCGGATCAAGCGTGTACGTGAGACGCTGAACGAACCACGCGCAGAAGTCGAAGTGTGCTGGGTCAGCGCAGATGGCGTTGAAGATCGTATCGTTTGGCAAAACGGCAGCCCAACCGTGCAGGGGCGCGAGCTGGCCGATCCTGAAACCTTTTTCAATAGCTTGCCTCTTCGCTTTTACAGCCAACAACAGCTCAACCGGCTGACCGAGTCGAAAACCGACGACGGAAGCGTTCGGCAGGCTCAACGTCTGCTGGAGCTGGTCGACGGATTCACCAAAAACGAACTGGATGAACTGGCGGATCGAGAGCACAAGCTCAAACTGCAAATCCATGACGCTTTTTCCAAACTCCGCAAGTCCAAGACAATCGAAAAGGATTACAAGCGGCTCCAGCAAGAGCATCAAGAACTGGACCGACAGTGGAAGGCACGCAGTGAGATTCAAGAGGATGCTCGGCGGCATCAACTTCTCAAGGCCGAGGCCCGTTATCTCGAAGGGCTTGCAGGAACCCCTGGCAAGCAGTTTACAGACGTTGCCACCTTGGCCGAGACAATCGCCGCATCGCACGTAGCATTTCAGGTTACAGATTCAGTTCACGCGGCCTGGTTTAAGCAATTCGACCATAAGGTAAAGGCCGCGAAGGATTCGCTAGCCCGGACTATTCGTGATGCCATTGAACGATTCGAAGCTACTGTCGATGATCTTAAAACCAGCGATTCGTCATGGAATGCAATCCGGGAAGAATTGGATCAGGCCGACGCTAAGTTCAGTGAAGCTTGTGCGGCTAAAGGTCTGACGACGGATGATGTTGGTCATCTTCAGGAAATCGACCAATCACGTACCAAGAAACAACGGGAGATTGATGCAGCTGGGGCTGAAATTCAGCGGCTAAAAGAAACTGCGGGAGACACTGGCCTGTTCATACAGCAGTTACATCAAATCTGGAGAGAGCAATTCCAGAAGCGCGTTGAAGCCGCTGAACGAGCCAATGAACTCGCTGTGCTGAACGAAGGCAGGCAGCGGTTTATCGAGGTTTCAGCAAAATACCAGCAGGATCATAAAAATTTCCGGGAGCTCTGGCAGAGTTTTGCGCCCTCTGATGGGCGGACGCGGCTAGGGAAAAATTGGGAAAGCTGTGGAGAAACCCTCTATACGCTTTTTGCCGAACAGGGCAATTCCGAGTCCCCTTGGCAAATTCTGGAAGAGCGTTTGTCAGTAGAACAAGGTTCGGCAGGGCCAGATTTTGGGTCGAACAGCCAAGAGCTGTTCCAACACATTCAAGACAATCTTGAACGTTGGGAAAAGCTCCGTTGCTCTCGGGTACAAGACACCGTGGACTTGAAACTGTTTCGAGCGGATGGTTCGAAGGCAGGTAGTATTGCCGAAGGCTCCCTCTCTGACGGTCAGCGGAACACCGCCGCCCTCGCACTGTTACTGGCACAGGAAGGAGGGCCGCTGGTTATAGATCAGCCCGAAGATGAGTTGGACTCTAACTTTGTGTTTCGGGAATTGATTCCCATGCTACGCAAAGTGAAATCGAAGCGCCAACTCATTATGGCAACGCACAACGCCAATCTGCCAGTGAACGGAGATGCCGAGTTGGTCTACGCCTTCGAAGCCCGAGACGGCAAAGGTGAAACACTTGCTTGCGGGGGGCTTGATCAGGCGTCTGTAACCAAGGCTGTTCTCGACATTATGGAAGGGACGGAAGAAGCATTTCGCCGTAGACGTGAGAAATACCATTTTTGAGGCGTTAGATGATTAAATCCGTAAATAACTATCCAGTCTCACAGCTCTTCGATATTGAAGCGGGCGTGGTCTACGCCATCCCACGCTACCAGCGTGAATACACCTGGGGTAAAAATCAGTGGGAAAACCTGTTCGACGATGTACTTGAGAACGATCCGAGCTATTTCCTTGGCTCGATTATCTGCATCAACCAATCGACCGATGTGCTCTCAATCCAGAAACTTGAGCTGGTTGACGGACAACAGCGCTTGACGACGCTTTCATTGCTCTTTGCTGCTGTTTATCATGCCCTAAAAAGCCATGAAACCGACTTGGATGATGAACAGCGGGTTGAGCTAATTAATTTGAAGCGCAAGTTGGTTCTTAAAAAAGGGGACGATCAGATTCGTCTGATTCCGCAGATTCAAAACAATAACAACCAAGATTATCGCGCTGTTCTCGCCGATATCGGGGTCATCAGTGAATGTGATGTCCCCGCCTACGCTGGCAACCGTAAGATCTTTCGGGCCTATCGGTATTTCCAGGATCGCATAGATGAAATGGCCAACGGCCGTAGCAACCGACTGGGAACCATTATGGAATTCTTGGATAAGGTCAGTCATGCGTGCCTGGTCAAGATTGAGGTGGCGAGTCACGCTGATGCTTACACCCTGTTCGAGTCGTTAAACAATCGAGGCATGCCGCTTACAGCCATCGACCTCATCAAGAACAAACTACTTGCTCGTCTGGAATCCATCGAGCCAGGCAAGGTAGATCACTATTTCGGGCACTGGAGTCGTCTCTTGGGCTACCTCGGTGACGACTACGCCATCCAGGAACGCTTCTTCCGCCAGTATTACAACGCCTTCAAGGATCAACTCAAAGCAATCCACCAGGTCCCGGTCGCCACTCGATCCAACCTGATTCATATCTATGAAAAGTTCATCAACCATGACGCGAAGGATTGTCTGCAGAAGATCAGTGCCGCTGGGCGTCTCTATTCGCTGATACTTTCTCGCAACCAGGATGACGCCCCCAATAGTCTCGAGAAGCCGCTCAAGGATTTGGAGCGGATTCAGGGTGCCCCGTCGTATTTGCTGATGTTATATTTGCTTGTGCGAAAGGATGAGCTTGAGCTTGCTAATGCCCACCTGAAATCCATAGTTGAACTACTTGTCCGCTTTTTTGTTCGTCGTAATTTGACCGATACACCTCCAACCCGGGATCTGACTCGGCTGTTCATGACTGTGATCGACAAGATCAGTGGGCTGCGTGCTGATGCGATTCCCCAATCCATTGAGCAGCAACTGGTGGCCGTCTCTGCAACGGATGAGATATTCCAGCGCAAGCTGGAAGGGCCGATTTATGAAGAAAATTCAGGAGTAACCCGGTTCATTCTTTGCGCACTCGCCGAGCAATCTATGACCAAAGAGAGCTGGGTTGATCTGTGGCGTTTTGAAAATAAGCAATTCGTGTGGACCATCGAGCATATTTTTCCGCAAGGAGAAAACATCCCTCAGTCTTGGATAACCATGATTGCCGATGGCGATGAGGTAAAAGCAAAGGAAATTCAACAAACGCATGTTCACAAATTGGGCAACCTGACAATTTCCGGATTTAACAGTGCGCTTGGCAACAAGAGCTTTGAGGACAAGCGAGACCGTGTAGACCGGCTAGGTCGTGCTGTTGGCTATAAAAACGGACTCAAGCTTAATAAGGACTTGGCTGCTGCTACAGGCTGGAGCGTTGGTCAAATCACTGCGCGAACAAAAAAGTTCGTTCAGCAAACAACTCAACTCTTCAAGCTACAAGGGGGTGAAGCATGAGAGTGCTTGTTCATCTCCTAAAAACGGTTCGCGCTGCTGCCACCTTCAATCCAGAAGTACAGGTCGCCCCTGTGTGCATTCTGTGGCCAGACCGTGAAAGACAGTGGGAATCCGTGCTTCCTGTTCTCCAAGCATCGCTGCCAGAGCTTATGGTTCTTGGCGATTACGCCCCAGAACAGCGCACCGGGCCTGCCATCTGGCTGCGTTGCGCCCTAGCCGGGCATATTGACGCCACACTGCTACCAGAAGGCAAGACACCAATACTTTATTTGCCCGGTGTGAGTCGTCAGGATTTACGTGCCGTGGAAAGCTGCCCTGACCACCTGAAGCCCTTGGCCGAATTGCAATACCGTGGTGTCATTTGGTCACAGATAAATGCCAAAGATTGGACAATCCTGGCCTATTTGAAATCCGATCAAGGCGGACTGGGGCTTGATGTAGCCCAAGATAATGATGCCAAACAGGCGATGCAGTTGGTGCTTTCCAGGCTTCTTGAAGAGGATGTCAAACTACTTAAGGGCAAGCGCCTGGACAAAGATTACTTTAATACCTTGCTTACGGGCGGCGACCCTGTTCGTGATGTGCTGCAATGGCTTGACCAAGGCGATGTGTTCCGGGCAAAGCGCAGTGACCACGAATGGAAGGCTTTTAATGAAGTATGCAAGTCAGGGCTTGCCTTTATCCCTCAAAACGAAGGCATCCTCGCTGGCTGTGTCAAACTGGCAAACCATCAAGGCCCTTGGCTTGCGGTTTGGGAGCGCTTTTGTGAGGCTCCACAGCGTTATCCCGGTATTCCACAGAACATTCGCAAATGCAGTCCCCCCAGTGACACCATTTTCTGGCATTCAGGCACGGACACCTTTGATGGGTGGCCACAATGGAATGATGAGCAGGAAAAAGCATTGCGGCACGAATGTTTAGCCTTTGCTCATTTACCTGCTCATGAAGCCCGTGCAAAAATTGGAGAGCTTGAAAAACGGCATGGCCGCAGGCGCACTTTGGTATGGGCCGAATTGGGTGAAGCTCCACTGGCCAAAGCTTTGGAACATCTGGCTGATGTTGCCGACAAAATGTCCATAAGCCTTGCGGCTGGAACGGTGCATGACCTCATAACCGGCTACATGCAAGTTGGCTGGCGTGTGGATGATGGTGTGCTGCGAGCCTTGGCACAGGTGAGAAATGCAGCAGATATGGAGGCCGTGACTGCGGTTGTCCGTTCAATCTACCTGCCCTGGGCTGAAGCATCTGCTAGGCATCTTCAAAAAGTGGTGGATGGTTCATCCTATCCTGGTGGAACGCATAAAACGGCAAAAGCTCCAAAGCCCAAAGCAGGCGACTGCATAGTTTTCGTTGATGGACTTCGCTTTGATGCAGCAAAAAGATTAGCAAAGGTGCTGCTAAAACATGGGTTGCATGTTGCGGAAGAGCCACTATGGGCGGCACTGCCCAGTGTCACTGCTACGGGAAAGGCTGCTGTCAGCCCAGTAGGTGCAAGTATCTGCGGGGCAAATGATAATTCAGATTTTGAACCAAGTGTCGCTGGGACAGGACAATCTTTGAAGGGCGGGCATCATCTGAAAAAACTGCTTTGCGATGCGGGGTGGGCGGTTCTTGAACACTCCATGAGCGGTAACGGTCAAGGCAAAGCCTGGTGTGAGTATGGGGATATTGACCACGAAGGCCATAATCGCGGCTCCAAGCTGGCAAGACACCTAGATGACCTGATAGGCGAGATAAAAAACCGCGTGGTGGAGCTTTTTGCAGCAGGATGGACGCAGGTGCATGTGGTCACGGATCACGGTTGGCTACTCATGCCTGGCGGCTTGCCCAAAATAGATTTGCCCGGATTTTTGACCGAAAATAAGTGGGGGCGTTGTGCATCGCTAAAGCCTGGGGCCGCCTGCGAAGAAAGGCTATACCCGTGGTACTGGAACCCCGAACAACAGTTTGCGCTTGCGGACGGTGTGAGTTGCTTTAAAAAGGGCGAAGAGTATACGCACGGCGGGCTAAGCCTTCAAGAATGCCTGACACTCCAGTTGGTAGTGACCTCACCTTCATCTGTGCCTACGGCGGCCATACGCATTACTGACGTGGTATGGAAGGGAATGCGTTGCACTGTGGTCGTTGATGGTAATGTTTCAACAGTTTTGTTTGATATACGATTGCAGGCTGGCAATGAAGCTTCAAGCATCGTTCTGGGGATAAAACCTCTCAGGGACGATGGTACAGCCTCTGTGGTTGTTGAGGACGAGGATATGGCAGGACGGCAGGCTTTTATTGTGCTCCTTGATGAAAATGGTGCTTTAGCTGCGCAGTCTGCCACGGTGATTGGAGGAGGTGCCGTATAATGGAAATGGATCATATTGATAACATCGCGGCATCACAACTGGACGGGTATCTTGTACGCAAAGACCTTGTGCGAATATTTAGCCGTCAATTTCCCGTGCCAACCTATGTTGTGGAGTTTTTGCTCGGTCGATACTGTGCCAGCACAAGTCAGGATGAAATCAATGAAGGCTTGGAGATAGTTCAAAGGCAACTTCAATCACGCACGGTGAAGGCAGGCGAGGAAGAACTGTTTAAAGCCAAGGCCAGAGAAAATGGTGAGGTAAAGCTCATCGACCTTATCACTGCAAGGCTTGACGCCAAAACGGACTCTTATGTGGCCACGCTCCCCAGTTTGCGCTTGTCTGATGTGCGTATCAGCCCCGAATTGGTCAATACCCATGAACGGATGCTGACTGGCGGGTTTTATGCAGAAATCAGCCTGAGCTATGATGCGGCTATAGCGCAAGAAAGCAAGGGCAGACCTTTTGGCATAGAGTCACTGCGGGAAATCCAGCTTTCAAAACGAGATGTTCTTGATGCCTTGGCCGAAGCACGAAAGGCTTTTTCCACTGCGGAATGGAAATGTTTTCTGCTTCGCTCCATTGGCATTGAGCCAGAGCACCTCTCTGAAAGACAATGCAATGCCTTGCTTCTGCGTATGGTTCCTTTTGTGGAGCGCAACTACAACCTAGTTGAGCTTGGCCCAAGAGGCACAGGCAAGAGCCACTTGTTTCAACAAGTCTCACCCTATGCGCACTTAATTTCCGGTGGCAAAGCCACTGTGGCCAGGATGTTTGTCAATAACGCATCGGGCCAAAGAGGTTTGGTGTGTCAGTACGATGTGGTGTGCTTTGATGAAGTTTCCGGGGTTTCGTTTGACCAGAAAGATGGCGTGAACATCATGAAGGGCTACATGGAGTCTGGGGAGTTTAGCCGAGGCAAAGAAAGCATCCGAGCCGATGGCAGCATTGTCTTGGTGGGTAACTTCGACGTGGATGTGGAGCATCAGCAGCGTATCGGGCATTTATTTGGGCCTATGCCCCCAGAAATGCGCGATGATACGGCCTTTATGGATCGTATTCATGCTTTTTTGCCGGGTTGGGATGTACCCAAGATAAATAAAGAGCTTTTAACCGACCACTTTGGGCTTGTAAGCGACTTTTTGTCAGAGTGCTGGAGCCAGCTTCGTAATCAAAGCCGAATCAGCGTACTACAGGGCAAGGTATTTTTTGGAGGAGCTCTTTCTGGCCGCGATACAAATGCGGTCAACAAAACTGTAAGTGGTCTTATAAAACTGCTCAGTCCTGGAAATGATGAAATTTCTGAAGAGGATATGGAATGGGCCGTGCGGGTTGCGCTGGAATCAAGAAGAAGAGTAAAGGAACAACAAAAACGCATTGGCTCAGTCGAGTTTCGGAACACGCATTTCAGTTATGTATTGGGTACAGAAGGTATAGAAAAATTTGTTTCTACTCCAGAACTTCACGTTGAGAATAGCATTGGCACAGATCCACTTGAACCAGGACAGGTATGGACTATGTCTCCAGGTGGAAATGGCGAGCACCCAGGGCTTTATCGTGTAGAAGTCAATGAAGGGCCTGGGTCTGGGGTTAAAATCCTCAATAAACCTGTGCCGCCTGCTTTTAAAGAAAGCATGGGGTATGCTGAACAAAATTTGTACACTAGAGCTATGCAATTAGTTGGCGACAAAGACCCCAGACAACATGAATTTACAACACAGCTCAGGGCCTTTGATGCTTCAAAATCTGGTGCAAAGATTGGCGTGGCATCGCTTATTGCGTTATGCACCGCTTTGCTTAAGAAAAGTGTTCGTGCTGGCCTTATTGTCGTTGGTGAGATTAACCTTGGCGGATCAATCGAGACTATACATAATGCTGTTTCCATTGTCGAAATTGCAATTGAAAAAGGTGCATCAGTGATATTGATGCCAGTATCATCACGTAAGCAACTTTTTGATCTGTCAGATGATATGGCCACAAAAATCGACGTCCAGTTTTATTCAGACGCCAGGGACTCTATTATCAAGGCCATAGCTGATTGATGTGTAAACTGTATTGTTGCGCTTAGAGAAGTTTCTGGCACATATATAATACATAAAAGGTCTTGCTGTTAAAATAATAACGGTATGACCTTTTTTATTTTTATAACTCTTTAGTGAGAATGTTATGCCGATTTAAAATACCTGTCAAAAAGCCACTGTTTACAAAAATACCTCCGTGCTAATGCCTGTAAGTATGTATTTTATAGACACAAATGCACGGAGGCAAAGATGAAAAAATTGACTCAGACAGAGCGGCGTATTGTTGAGCTTCTTGCCCACGGGGTACGGCCTAAAAGAAATTGCGCAAATTCTCTCTGTCTCTTACGGCACAGTTCGTTGGCATCTTGAAAATTTACGGGCAGGCTTTTTGGTGCACACTACACGCGAGCTACTGCTAAAAATCAATGCGCCTCAATCTACTGAGGCAGCGCAGTCAGCAAATTTGAAGCTGTCGCCGCGTGGAAGGCAAGTGTTAGAGTTATTCATGCACAGCTTTACGTATCAGCAAATTTCATTGCAATTAGGTATGAGTGTAAGTGGCGTTCGCAGGCATTGTGAAAAAATGCTATGGAAAAATGGATGTGAATCTATGATTGAGCTGATTGCAAAGTATAAGAGACATAGTGAGCATGAGTAAGTCTAACTTGATCTGCACTCTGAAAACTAACAAACGCAGAGGTAGTCATGACACAGACTGCTTTACGACCAGAAGACGAGTTTCGTCAGTTGTTGCTGTCCAAACTTCCGCCAACCATAGCCCGCAAGGATGTAGAGCGTCAGCTTGGTGGCATAATAACGCCCAAAACACTTGCCAATGCTGATTCCTCTGGTGACGGCCCCTTGGGAGCTTTTCAGGTGGGCCGGAATGTGGTGTACCCCACTGAATCCCTTGTGAACTGGCTGATAGGTACGATGGGCGTTTCAAGACTCAAGAACAATATCAAAGAGCTTTAGGGGGCTTCAAGTTATGGACTGCGGATCGGGTGGCATCGGGTATCAAATGCGCATAGCGCATGGTCATAGTAATGGTTCTATGCCGCATCAGACGTTGGATACGGTATATGTCTTCGCCATTACACGCCAGCCAGCTAGCAAAGGTATGCCGAAGGCTGTGAAATACGATTCGCCTGGCCCTATCATCCTGCTTGATGCCGTCATTAAGACCAATGGAGTCTGCAAGTGCCCTGAACGCATGGGACAGGTTTGTGCGCATTTCACTGCCTATGACCGGCGGAAAGACCAGGCCCATAGACGATTCTTGCTTTTCGCTTTTGCGGCGCTCCTTAAAAATTTTCAGTGCAGCATCGTTCAAGGGCACTTTGCCTCCCGGCTTGCGGTGCGCTTCATCACGCACGGTGAGCATGGCATGAACCAAGTCCACATCCGGCCATTCAAGGCGTTGAAGCTCACCAAGGCGCAGGCCAGTGTTCAGCGAGAGGACAATGCAGTCGTGCAAGTCCTGGTTTGGCAACTTCTTGGCAGTGCTCACCAAAGCTTTTGCCTCCTTGGCAGTCAAAAAACGCTCACGAGAATTTTTGATAGGAGGAATCTTGACGCCACGGACAGGGCTTTGCCCGGTGAAGATTGTTGTTCCTTCCAGCTTCATGAGGCTGGCCTGAGTGAAGGTGTAACTGATGATGCTACGATACTGCTTTATGGTGGACGGGGCAGCACCGGAGTCCATCAGGCCGTCAACAATAGCCTGAATGTCTTCCCGCGTGATGGCAGACAGGGGTTTTGCGCCAATGGCAGGCTTGATGATTTTATTGAAGCGCTGTTCGTCCGTGAGCCAGCTCCTTTTTGTTCGCCTGGCCTCAGCCATGTAGTACCTTTCAAAGAAATCTTGAAAGGACATGTTGGCGGCATATTCCTCAGACGCCTCTTTTGCAGCGACGGCACGTTCGTCAGCGGCCTGTTTTCGCATTTCGGCAAGGCTTTGAGGCCCCTTGCCCACTTTCTTGTTCTCCTTGATGCCAGACAATACCTTATGCGCTTTTTCTGCATTCCATTGTTCAGTGGCCCAGCCCATGCCCTCCTCAATGGTGCGCCCATCTTTTTTATAACGAATGGAAAAATAGCGGTCAGGTTGTCCGTTGCGCTGCTTGCGAGTAGAGTGTTCGTAGTAGCGAACGCCGGGGTACTGTGTCTTGATTTTGGGCTTTTTCATGCCCCCACTATGCCCCCACTTTTGGGGGAAATCAAGGGCACTCAGGGGAACATTAGTTTAGCATATCATACTGAAATTACTATCCCTAGGAATTTTAGGGAACTTTGCAATCAGATTCAGGGTCTAGTGGGGGCAACTCCGTGGAGGTTCGAGTCCTCTCTTCGGCACCACATTTTGGAGGCCTCTGGTGAAAACCAGAGGCCTCGCTCTTTTGGCGCCTCCTGGACGAACCGACCGTCCTGAAGTACTCGCTTTCCGGAAACTATATCACGGTAGCGCGTGTCACCAGGTGAGATGATAAGACAAGCCGTCTGCGTTCTTTTTGATGTGGGGGCCCATGTTCTGGATTAAGCCCATTCGTCGCGCCTGGTTGCGCTACGCCTTGGCAGTACTGCTCGTTCTCGTCGCGGCAGCCATCCGGATGTGGTTCATGGGGGGCCTTGGCGAGCGCGCTCCTTTCGTCACATTCCTTGCCGCCGTCATACTGGCGGCCTTGTTCGGTGGATTCCCCGCCGGACTGGTTGCAACTCTCCTTTCCGCTTGTTTCGCGGCCATGATACAATCTTCGGGCCAGCCAGTATTTGCGCTGACGCCGGACGAGTTGCGATATTTGTCGCTCGCTGTCTTCACTTTCGTGGGAATCTCAATCTCATGGGCATTCAAGGAGTCCCAACGCACCCGGATTCGCGCCAGCGAGGCGGATGCCCTGAGCGTTCTCGCCACAGAGATGGAAGAAGCCAACAACGCCTTAAGGAAAAACCGGGCCATTCTTTCCAGTACGATAGAAAGCCTCCCTTTCGACTTCTTGGCCCTTGGCCGCGATGGCCGTTATTTCCTGATGAATTCCAACGCCAAGCGCAACTGGGGTGATGTCACAGGCAAGCGCCCGGATGAACTCACTGTTTCCGCGGAAATCCTCGCGACCTGGCAAGAATGCTACACGCGCGCCCTAACGGGCGAGATCGTTCACAAAGAGACCGCTTTCCACCGTTTTGGGGAGGACATCACCACCGAGTGCGTGGTCGCGCCCATCTGGGAGGGGCGCCATATCATTGGCGCGCTTGGACTGAACATAGACATTACCGAACGAAAAAGAATCGAGAAGACTCTCAAGGAAAACGAAGAACGGTGGCGAATGTACGTTGAAACGGCCTCCGAAGGTGTTTTCACCATGGATGCCGAAACGCGGATCACCTATGCGAACCGGCGCCTCGCACAGATGCTTGGCGGCAAGCCCGAAGATATCATCGGCACGTACGTGGCTGATTACATATTCCCCGAAGACCTCCCGGATGTGCAAAAGAGAGTGCAAACCCGACGCGCTGGATTTCCTGAACGCTACGAACGTCGCCTGAAACGAAAGGATGGCAGTGAAATCTGGACGCTCCTGTCCGCCATCCCGCTCCAGGGAAAGGATGGCTCGTTCCAAGGTTCGTTCGCAATGTTCATCGACATCACCGACCGGAAGCTGGCCGAAGAGACCTTGAGGAAAAGCGAAGCCGAGTTGCGCCGCTTAAACGAGGAAGCGCAGGCCGCCAGCCGCGCAAAAAGCGAGTTCCTGGCCAACATGAGCCATGAGATACGCACCCCCCTGAGCGCGATTCTCGGGCTGACCGAACTCAGCCAACGTGTAAAGGACCCTGCAAAAGTCTCGGCAAACCTGGGAATGATCGCCGAGTCGGCAAAAACCCTGTTGGATATAGTTGGCGACGTTCTGGATCTCTCCCGAGTGGAAGCTGGAAAGCTTTCGCTTGTTGTCAAACCCTTTGATCTTCGCCAGGCACTTGAAAAATCGCTTGCCCCTTACCGGCTCGTTTTCAAGGACAAAAACCTGTCCTTGAGTCTCAACATCCCCGAGGCCGTGCCCACCGAACTCATGGGAGACCCCGTTCGCCTTGGCCAGGTGCTCGCGAACCTCATCGGCAATGCCGTGAAGTTCACCCAGCAGGGGGCAGTCACCGTGTCTGTGGACGTCTCGGGCAGGCCCTCCCAGGAGCTTGTGGAGCTCCACTTCCGGGTCTCCGATACCGGCATCGGCATCGCGCCGGAACTGTGCGAAGTCATATTTGAGAGCTTCCGCCAGGCCGACTCCTCTTTTTCGAAATCCTACCAGGGCGTTGGGCTGGGGCTGGCAATCTGCCGCGAACTTACAGCGCTTATGGGCGGCAGAATCTGGGTGGAGAGCACCCCGGGCAGCGGAAGCACCTTCCATTTCACCGGGGTTTTCCCTTTGGCCGAGGCCCCTGTTTCCGTTGAAGAAACTTCCTCATTGGATACGGTCTCCGTCGGCACTTTGCGTGTTCTGGTGGTGGAGGACAATCCCGTGAACCGCCGGGTGTTCACTCACTACCTGTCCTCAATGGGACATGTTGTCACTACCGCTTCCGATGGCCAGGAGGCCCTTTCAGAGCTCGGCTCCGCCGAATACGACATCGTGTTTTTGGACGTCCAAATGCCCAAGCTCGACGGAATAGAAGTGGTGCGCCGGCTCAGGGCTGGCGAATGCGGGCAGCGTGCGGCGACTTTGCCGGTGGTGGCCCTGACCGCCTATGCCATGGCCAGCGACCGGGAACGGTTTCTTCAGGCCGGCATGACGGGATATCTTTCCAAGCCAGTGAGCATGGAGGCTCTACAGACGGCCATATCCAAATACGCCACATCGTCCGGCTAGAAAGTGTAAGTTCGACCGGATACTCAAACGCCCTGACATCGCGCTGCCAGCCCTCCAGCCTGAGTGGACACACTCATGAGAAGCTGCACGCTCCAGGTATCAGCCACACGCGAGGGGCCGTGGGCTTCCAAGAATCCCACAACACCCTCGTGCTAAAGAGGAGAATATGAACCTCAACACCCTGATGGATTACCGCGTCCTCATACCGCTCGCGCTGATACTCGGCTTCGCACCGTTTTATCCGCAGCCGCACATCGTGGAAAAGATACGCATGCTTTTCGCCGGGGACCTCAAAAAGCCCATCGATATCTTCGATCTCTTTTGGCATGCATGGCCCTTCGCGCTGCTGGGATACAAGATATTTCGCGACCTCACCAAATAGCCCGCAGACACAGCACCGGCCATATTCCCCCAGGTTTCACCCTGGGCGGAGGCTTATCGCTTCCGGCCAGACAGTCGTACGCTTTGACGCACCCGGGACGATGCTCTATTGGCTTCTTCGCCATGAGCACCATCGTCTCCCTGCGCGAGGCATTCAAGTCCTTCGGGGCCAGAACGCTTTTCGCCAACATATCCTTAAGCCTGTCTCAGGGTGAACGCATCGGCCTGATCGGCGCCAATGGTTCGGGCAAGTCAACCTTGCTGAGAATTCTGGCCGGGCTCGAAAAGCCGGACTCAGGCGAACTCACCCTGCGCCGCCAGGCCAGGCTGGCCTACCTTGCCCAGGAGGACGCGTTCCCACCGGGAAAAACCGTTGAGGAAGTCGTGGCCGAGCCGCTGTTGCCCTTGCTCGGGACGGGGCTCCCTGAATCCGAACTCTACACCAGGGTCGGAGCCTGCTTGAGCAAGACTGGCTTTTTGGACCATGCCCAACCTGCGGACAGCCTCTCGGGCGGCTGGAACAAGCGCCTGGCACTGGCCAGGGCCCTGGTTCAAGAACCTGACCTCCTGCTGCTGGACGAACCCACCAACCACCTTGATCTGGAATCCATCCTCTGGCTGGAGAAACTTCTGGCAGGAGCACGCTTCGGCTATGTGGTGGTCAGCCACGACCGGTACTTTCTGGAAAACGTCACCCAGCGGACCATTGAACTCGACCGGGCCTATCCCGAAGGCTATTTGAGCGTGGACGGCCCATACAGCACGTTCCTGGAAAAACGTGAGGATTTCCTTTCCGCCCAGGCCGGACAGGAGCGGGTCCTGGCCTCCAAGGTTCGCCGCGAGGTTGAATGGCTTCGCCGCGGTCCGAAAGCCCGCACCACCAAAGCCAAGGCCCGCATCGAGGAAGCCGGCCGTTTAGTGAAGGAGCTCGCGGAAACCAAAGAAAGGAATTCGCTGACCGGACGGGTCGGGATCGATTTCACGGGTTCATCCCGTCAGACCAAGCGCCTGGCCGTGGCCGAAGAGTTGGGGATGTCCCTGGGCGGCAAAACCCTGTTCAAGAACCTGGATTTCGTCTTGTCCCCAGGGTTGCGTCTGGGCCTGGTCGGGGCCAACGGCAGCGGCAAGACTACCCTGCTGCGCCTCTTGGCCAAGGAGGCCACCCCGGACCACGGCAGCGTGAAATACGCCCCGGCCCTCCAAGTGGCCGTTTTCGACCAGAACAGGGAACAGCTCGACAAGGCCATGAGCCTGCGTACCGCCTTCGCACCCCACGGCGACTCCGTGTTCTACCGGGACAGGCCCATCCACGTGGCATCGTGGGCCAAGCGTTTCCTCTTCAGGCCCGAGCAGCTTGACCTTCCCCTGGGCCTGCTCTCGGGAGGCGAGCAGGCGCGAGTGCTCATCGCCCGGTTGATGCTGCGCCCGGCGGACGTCCTGTTGCTCGATGAACCCACCAACGACCTTGACATACCCACCCTGGAGGTTCTGGAAGAGAGCCTGTCGGACTTCACAGGGGCAGTGGTTCTCATCACCCACGACCGCTACCTGCTGGACACGGTTTCCACCATTCTGCTGGGACTTGACGGCAAGGGGGGGGCGGAAACATACGCCGACTACGCTCAGTGGGAGGCTGCCCGCCAGGAGATGGAGCGGGCGGAGTCCCAGGATGCGTGTTCAGCGAAATCCACCCCGCAGGTACGGGCCCAGGCCACAGGCAAGGCAAAGAAGCTCACCTACAAAGAGCAGCGCGAATGGGACGGGATGGAAGAAGCTATCGCCCGAGCCGAAGAACTTTTGGAATCACGCCAGAAAGATCTTGAAGACCCCTCCGTGGCCTCTGATCACGATGAACTCCAGAAGCGCCTTGCCCTTATGGAAGAGGCCAAGGCAGCCGTGGATTCATTTTACTCCAGGTGGGCTGAGCTGGAAGAGAAGCAGAGTTGACGATGAAAATCGTCTGCTCCCGGATCAGTTCTTCTTGTAGCCTTTAGCCTTCATGCATTTATCCAGGAGTTCCTCGATGCGTGCCTGGCGGTCGCCCCCTTTGGCGACGTTGCCCGTGGCCCTCGCGGCTTCCCAATCGCAATCGGAAAAATCCCGTTCCATCTGCGCCTGAGTGCGTTCAGGGCTTTCATACATCGGTTTGGCGCTGCACCCAAAGACGGACGCGACCGCAAAGGCAAAGACAAGAAGTATCACTGAACGCATGCTTCCCCCAACGGCTCACAGCCACGTGAGCGCCAAGACGTAAAATGCCATTCCCGCCAATGCGAAAACCGCGTCGGCTTTGTTCATGTAGCGCTCCATGCCATTTTTCAATCACCTACTCCGTCCGGGCCCGGCTATCAAGACCGGTTGCCGTTCCTCGGTCTCAAACATATCGCCCCGGAGACAATTGCACCAGAACCTCTTCGTACCGCATCTACTCGACACCGGTGACTAATCGATCGAATCGCGCACCATATTTTTAATCCGGGCGAACGTACTAATTGCGCCAGAAGAAAAGCAAGAGGCGTAAAACGTTGCTCCCAACGTCTGTCTAGGATAGATTCGACTGAACTCTCATCCTGGACGCCGCAATGACCCGCAAGTTCGTCATACTGGCCACAGCCGCCCTTATTGTCCTGGGGGTCGTCATGTGGCAGCTGGGGCTGAGGGCCCAGAACGAACTTCAGACCATTACCACAGACCAATTCAACAGGCAGCAGCTCATCCTGGCCCAGAAGGTCGCCCAGGACATCGAGCAGCATTTCACCCTGCTACGCACCAGCCTTCTCGAACTGACCACCATCTGGCGAAAGCATCCCACATTCATGGGCTCACCAGAGAGAGCCCTGCCCGCATTCCAGGAAATTCTGCAATCGAACGAGGTGCTGGCCATAGGCTACGCCCCCCCGGGAAGCGGGACCGTCACACTCTATAATGAAGACGGTGTCATGCCAGGCCCCTTGGTTTTGGATTACGGGCCGTTTCTTAATTGGGCCAGAAAAGCGGACCTCAAGCAGAACATCCTGGTTGGCATGTGCGAATCCCCTGAAGTTGGCCCTTTCGCGGGCAAGACCATCGTTCGCATGGCGGCCAGGCATTGGCCCAGCGAGACAGGGTTTGACCAGCCAGGTGTCGTCTTCCTTGTTGTCGACGCCTTGTCCGTTGCCAGACGCTACGCCCACGACGTCCGCTCCGGGCAGACCGGCTACGCCTGGGTACTGGACCAGCGAGGGGTGTTTCTCGACCACTTTGTGGAGGACTTCATTGCCAAGGACGCTTTCGCGGCGCGAAAAGCTCGCGACCCGAAAGTAAACTTCGAGCGCGTCGATTCGATCATGCGCGACCAGATTCTCGCTGGGAAAGAGGGCGTGGACTGGTATGTTTCCGGCTGGCACAGGGGGAGCTGGGGCGAGGTGAAGAAGCTTATCGCGTTCACACCGGCCAAGCTCGCCCCGGAGCAGGTTCCCTCTGTGATATGGGGTGTGGCTGTGGTCGCGCCTGTTGAAGAGGTGGAGGGCATCATTGGCAGGGCCGCTCTGCGGGAGATGTTCATGGTGGCCGCCTTCCAGGTGGTGGTGTTCATGGGCCTGGCCATCACCATGTATTTCGCCTTCCGCTGGTCCTCCACCTTGAAAGCCGAGGTGGAAGTGCGCACGGCTGAGCTTCGTGAAGCTCGCGACAAGATCAGGCAGAACCTGCAGGAGCTCTTGCAAACTCAGGAGAAGCTCATCCGTTCGGAGCGGTTCGCGGCCGTGGGCGAGGCAGCCGCGCACATCTCCCACGAGATAAAAAATCCTCTCATGCTGATCGGCGGTTTCGCGCGCCAGGTGCGCCGCACCCTGCCCAAGGAGGGTAAAGAGGCCGAAAAACTGGCCCTGATCGAGGAAGAGGCCAAGCGCCTTGAAACCATGCTGGAGGAGGTCCGGGATTTCACGCGCCCTGCGGCACCCAAGATGACCGGACAGGATTTGAACGCGACCGTCTGGGACACGGTCATGCTCCTGGAAACGAACCTGGCCGCACGGGGCGTGACACTCAGGACCAACCTGGATGTGAACCTGCCGCCTGCTGTTCACGATCCATCGCAGATCCGTCAGGTGCTCATCAATCTGGTCAAGAACGCCGCCGAAGCCATGCCTGGCGGCGGGCTTGTTGTGGTGGCAACCAGGCTGAACCGCTCCATGATCGAAGTGGAGGTGCGCGACGACGGCCCGGGCATCGCCCCGGACCAGGCCAAACTGGTCTTCAATCCGTTCTACACCACCAAGGAGCGAGGCACGGGCCTCGGGTTGCCGGTATGCGACCGCATCGTGCACGACCACGGCGGGGACATTCGCCTGGACGCCGCCGAGGGCAAGGGTTGCTCCTTCGTCATCAGCCTGCCTGTGGAGAGAAGAGCAGCCTGAGCTTCCCTCTTCCTTCAATCAGTTCCGAAAAGCAAAAATCATCGCTTGACACCTTTTTCCTCCGGGCTTAAACATCCTCTTCCTTTTGACAGAGTAGGACCGTAGCTCAGGGGGAGAGCACTTGCTTGACACGCAAGGGGTCGGGAGTTCAAATCTCCCCGGTCCTACCACGTGACCCGGAAGGGAGGCGCAGCCTCCCTTTTTTTGACGTGCAGGGAGCACAGGCGTGAACGTTCGCGTTGGTGATCAAATCGTTGAGGCCATGGCCGGTCAGCCGGTTGGGGAAGTGCTTGCCAAGGCCCTTTCCGGAAAGGCTTTCAAAAACACTGTTGTGGCTCGCTGCGGCGAGGCGCTGCTGGATTTGTCCGCTCCTTTGCCCGCCGACTGCACCGAAATATCTCCCTTAGCCGCGGACAGCCCCGAGGGAGTGGATGTCATCCGCCACTCCACCGCCCACGTGCTTGCCGAGGCCGTGAAGAAGCTGTTCCCCTCCGCCCAGGTCACCATCGGCCCGGCCATCGAGAACGGCTTCTACTACGACTTCGCCTTCGAGCGGCCCTTCACTCCCGAGGACCTGGAAGCAATCCAGGCCGAGATGGAGAAGATCGCCTCCGCCGACCATCCCTTCGCCTGCCGCACCGTGGCCAAGCCCGAAGCCGAGCAGGTGTTCAAGGGCATGGGCGAGGAATATAAGCTGGAGGTCCTGGCGGACATCCCTGCGGACACCGTCTCGCTCTACACCCAGGGGAACTTCACGGACCTGTGCCGGGGGCCGCATGTGCCCTCAACCCGGTTTCTCAAGGCCTTCAAGCTCACCCACGTTGCCGGAGCCTACTGGCGCGGCGACGAAAAGCGCCCCATGCTCTCGCGCATCTACGGTGCGGCCTTCGCCGACCCCAAGGAGCTCAAGAGCTACCTGCACCGCTTGGAAGAGGCCAAGAAGCGCGACCATCGCCGCCTGGGCACCCAGCTCGACCTGTTCAGCTTTTCCGAAGAGGCCGGGGCCGGCATGGTCATCTGGCATCCCAAGGGGGCACTGGTGCGCACCATCCTGGAGGATTTCGAGCGCAAGGAGCACCTGAGGCGCGGGTACAACATCGTGCAGGGTCCGCAGCTTTTGAAGCGCGACCTTTGGGAGCGCTCCGGGCACTACGAGAACTACCGGGAAAACATGTATTTCACCGAGATCGACGAGCAGGCCTACGGCGTGAAGCCCATGAACTGCCTGTCGCACATGCTCATCTACAAGTCGCGCCTGCGCTCCTACCGGGATCTGCCCTTGCGCTACTTCGAACTGGGCGTGGTGCACCGCCATGAGAAGTCCGGCGTGCTGCACGGCCTTTTGCGCGTGCGCCAGTTCACCCAGGACGACGCCCACATCATCTGCCGCCCGGATCAGCTCCAGGACGAAATCATAAGCATCATCAATTTCGTCAAGGACGTGGTGGACCTCTTCGGCTTCGAATTCGAGGCCCAGCTCTCCACCCGGCCGGAAAAATCCATCGGCTCGGACGAGGCATGGGAACTGGCCACAACGGCGCTGGCCCAGGCCATGCAGGCCATCGACATGCCCTTCACCATCAACGAGGGCGACGGCGCTTTCTACGGCCCCAAGATTGACATCAAACTCAAGGATGCCTTAGACCGCCGTTGGCAATGCGCCACCATACAGTGCGATTTCACCTTGCCTGAGCGCTTCGATCTGGCTTACACGGGCCAGGATGGCGAACGGCACAGGCCGGTGATGCTGCACCGCGTCGTTTTGGGCGCTGTTGAACGGTTCCTCGGAGTGCTCATCGAGCACACTTCGGGGGCCTTTCCTACTTGGCTTTCACCGGTGCAGGCGAGGATACTCACCGTCACCGACGCCCACGACGCCCACGCGGCCTTGGTGCTTCAGCGCCTGCGCGACGCCGGCATCCGAGCCGAAGCGGACACGCGCAACGAGAAGCTCGGGTACAAGGTGCGCGAGGCCCAATTGGAGAAAATCCCCTACATGCTCGTCATCGGGGACCAGGAGCTGGAACAGGGGGGGGTGAATGTTCGCCTCCGCTCTGGAGAGAATTTAGGACTAAAGGGAGTGGACGAGGTCGCCGGGTTGATTCTGGACGACTGCCAAGCCCCATTCAAACGAGGAGGAATGCGCTATAACTTCTGCCAGTGACACCGCCCGCTGCAATCATCAGATCCGCGCCCGCGAGGTGCGGGTGATCGCCGACGATGGCTCGCAACTGGGGATCATACCCACGAGCGAGGCCCTGCGCCTAGCCCAGGAAAAAGGATTGGACCTGGTCGAGGTGGCCGCCGCCGCCGATCCCCCTGTGTGCCGGATCATGGACTATGGCAAGTTCAAGTACCAGCAGCAGAAGAAGCAACAGGAAGCCCGGAAGAAAGCCACTGTTATCCTCGTCAAGGAAATCAAGGTCCGGCCCAAGACTGACGAGCATGACTACCAGACCAAGCTGAAGCACATCCGCCGCTTCCTGGAAGACGGCGACCGCTGCAAAGTGGCTGTATTCTTCCGCGGACGCGAAGTGGTTCACAAGGACCGCGGCGCGAGGATCCTGGAACGCATCGTGGTCGACCTGGGCGATCTGGCAAAGGTGGAGCAGGAACCCCGGTTCGAGGGACGCATCATGAACATGATGCTGGCCCCCACTGTAAAGAAGAAGCCATAGCGCACACCATATTTGCAAGCAAAGGCTTGCGGCCCGTCCCGGTGTGAACCTGGACGGGCGGTATTTTCAGGAGGACGACATGCCTAAAATGAAGACCAACAAGAGCGCGGCCAAGCGCTTCACCACCACCGGCACCGGCAAGTTCCGCCGTCGCCAACAGAACAAGCGCCACATCCTGACCAAGAAGAGCGCCAAGCGCAAACGCGCCTTGTCGTCTTCCCTCATCGTGGATTCGGCCAATGAAGGCGCCGTGAGCCGCCTGCTGCCTTACGCCTAGGCAGCCAAGCTTTTTGCTAAGTCGGGGCTTCGCCCCGGCCCCCACCAGGGGGATGATCCCCCTGGACCCCGCAATTGGGGACGGGTTTACGGGGTGAACGCGTAGCCCGCTAAAAGTTTTTGAAGGAGAGCCCGAGAGGAAACTTTTCTCGAAAAGTTTCCTCTCGGACCTTCCTCTTACTAGGAGGACCTACTCATGCGCGTCAAACGCGGACAGGCTGCTCACAAGCGGCACAAAAAGTATTTGAAGTTGGCCAAGGGCTTCGTCGGCGCCCGTTCGGTGCTCTACGAGACCGCCCGCGAGAACGTCGAACGCGCCATGGCGTACGCCTACCGCGACCGCAAGGTGAAGAAGCGCGAGTTCCGCAAGCTGTGGATCATGCGCATCAACGCCGGCGCCCGCGAGAACGGCATGAGCTACGGCAAGTTCATCCATGGTCTGGCCCTGGCCGGCGTGGAGCTGGACCGCAAGGTTCTGGCCGACATGGCCGTTCGCGAAAAGGCCGGTTTCGCCAAGCTGGTCGAGATGGCTAAAGCCAAGGTTTCCGCGTGAGTCTTGGCCAGGCTCTCATAGAGGAATTGACCGCCCTGGCCGGGGAAGCTGCAAACACCCTCGGCCAGGCACCCTCTTTCGAGAATCTGGAAGAACTGCGCGTCGCCTACCTTGGCCGCAAGGGCCGCCTGGCCCAGATCATGGCCAAACTCCCCGGCCTTACGCCTGAAGAGAAGCGCGAGGCCGGCCAGACTGCCAATACCGTGAAGGAGGAGCTGACGGGCCGCTACACTCTGCGCCTGGAAGCCCTCAAACGTGCCCAGGACGAAGCCATGCTCGCGGGGTTCGATCCCGCTTTGCCTGGCAGATCGAGCCATGTGGGCGGCCTGCACCCGTTGAGCATCGTCACCGAGGAAATCTGCCAGGCTTTTTCCGGCATGGGTTTCGAGGTGGTCACCGGCCCTGAGATCGAAACCGACTTCTACAACTTCGAGGCCCTCAACTTCCCTCCCGAGCACCCCGCCCGGGACATGCAGGATACGCTCTACATAGCGGACAACATCCTGCTGCGCACCCACACGTCTCCCCTGCAGGTACGCACCCTTCTTTCCCGCAAGCCGCCCGTGGCCGCCATCGCCCCGGGCAAGGTCTACCGCCGCGACTCGGATCTCACCCACTCCCCCATGTTCCACCAGATCGAAGGTTTTCTCGTGGACAAGGGAGTGACCATGGCGGACCTTCGGGGCACGCTCACTTTTTTCGTACACAGGATTTTCGGACCTGAAACCCTGGTCCGGTTCCGCCCGAGCTTCTTCCCATTCACCGAACCCAGCGCCGAGGTCGATATCTCCTGCGTCATGTGCGAGGGCAAGGGACACATAAACGGCGAGACCTGCCGGGTGTGCAAGTCCACGGGTTGGGTCGAGATTCTGGGCTGCGGCATGATCGACCCCAACGTGCTTACGGCCGTGGACATCGACCCGGAAGTATACTCCGGATTCGCCTTCGGCATGGGCGTGGAACGCGTTACCATGCTCAAGTACGGCGTCGGGGACCTGCGGCTCTTTTTCGAAAACGATATCCGGTTCCTGGGCCAGTTCGCCTAGCCACCGGACAGACGCTTTCACGAGGGGCCTGGAGGGCTATGCGCTCCGGACTCCGGAGGCTTTCCACATGCTTCTCTCTCTCAATTGGCTTCGCGAGTTCGTCCCTTACGAGGGTCCCATCGACACCCTGGCCGACCGGCTGACCATGCTCGGCCTCGAAGTGGAAGGCATAAGCCGCCCTTTCGCTGCCTGCACCGACGTGGTGGTGGGCCATGTCATCACCCGCGAACAACACCCGGACGCGGACAAGCTCTCCCTGTGCACAGTTGACGTGGGCGAAACCGCCCCGCTCCAGATCGTTTGCGGCGCAGCCAATGTCGCTGCCGGGCAATACGTGCCCGTGGCCAAGATAGGCACCTTGCTTCCCGGCGGACTTGCCATAAAAAAGAGCAAGATCCGCGGAGTGGAATCCTTCGGGATGATCTGCTCCGAAACGGAACTCGGCCTGGCCGAGAAGAGCGACGGAATACTCGTTCTTGAAGGCACGCCCGCTCCGGGCAAGACACTGGCCAGCGCCATGGGCCTGGACGACGTGGTGCTGGAGATCGGTATCACCCCCAACCGGGCTGATTGCCTCTCCATTTTGGGCCTGGCCCGGGAAGCGGCAATGGCTTTCGGCCTGCCCCTGACGCTGCCCAAGGTGCACATCAAAGAGGACGGCCCGGACGCTTCCTCTCTGGTTTCCATTCGCATCCCTGAGCCCGACTTGTGCCCCGTGTACCGGGCGCGCGTCATACGCGGCGTGGAAATCAAGCCCTCACCCGCCTGGATGCGTTACCGCCTCACCGCAATGGGCCAGCGGCCTGTGAACAACATCGTGGACGTCACCAACTACGTGATGCTCGAACTTGGGCAGCCCCTGCATGCGTTCGACAAAGCTCTGTTGGCCGGGGACTTCATCGAAATAAAACGCGCTTCCGAGGGAATGCGTTTTACCACCCTGGACGGGCAGGAACGCCTTCTCACCGCACGCGATCTGCTCATCTGCGATTCGGCCAAAGCCGTGGCTCTGGCGGGGGTCATGGGCGGCGAAAATACGGAGATATCGACGCGTTCCACCGAAGTGCTCCTGGAATGCGCCGTGTTCAATCCGGCCAGCATCCGAAAGACCGCCCGCCGTTTGGGGCTTTCCAGCGAATCCTCCTACCGCTTCGAGCGCGGTGTGGACCAGCCCGGTTCACTGTACGCCATGAACCGCGCAGCAGCCCTCATGGCCCTGGTTTCCGATGGCCGCGTCCTCCCTGGCATAGCCGGAGCTGAACCCAAACCCTGGGTTTCCACTCCCATATCCTTCCGCCCGGCCAAGGCCGTGAGCCTCTTGGGCATCGACCTTTCCGGCGATTTCTGCCGCAAGACCTTCCAGGGCCTGGGCTGCGACGTGCAGACCAAGTCCACTGATGCCTGGACGATCACTCCCCCTCCTGCCAGGCTCGACCTCGAGCGCGAGGTGGACCTCATAGAGGAAGTGGCCAGGGTCTACGGCATGGACCGCATCCCCGCGGCCATGCCAAAGATGCTGAAGTCCCTTGACGTGCCGGACAAGCTGGGAGCCGAAGTACCCTTTTTGCGCCGTCTGAAGACCTGGGCCTGCGGTGCCGGGCTCCGCGAAACCGTCAACTATTCTTTTGTGGGCCAGCATGAACTGGATCTTCTCGGCCTGCCCGGCGAGGGGCGCGTTCCCGTGGCCAATCCTCTGTCCGAGGACCAGAACGTCATGCGTACGGCACTCGCACCCGGACTTCTCAAGGCCGTCCGCCACAACCTGAACCAAGGCAACACTACCCTGCGCCTGTTCGAGGTGGCCAAGGCATTTACGGCGGACCCGGCCAGCGAGACCACCGTGCGGGAAGCCCACCGCCTGGGCCTCGCTCTGTACGGAGCCCGTTTCGGCGCGTTCCCCTGGCCCGAGGAAAAGGCGGATTATTCGGACCTCAAAGGTATGGTGGAAAATCTG
Source organism: Desulfovibrio sp. (assembly GCA_016208105.1). Lineage (NCBI taxonomy): Bacteria > Pseudomonadati > Thermodesulfobacteriota > Desulfovibrionia > Desulfovibrionales > Desulfovibrionaceae > Desulfovibrio > Desulfovibrio sp. Next base: position 14,066 of record JACQYS010000002.1, on the reverse strand, counting down.
CTCGACTCCCTTGGCCTGCCAGAAGCCCAGTATGCGGTTGAAAAGGACCACCCCTGGCTCTCTCCCTGCGTGCGCGTAACTGCCGCCGGTCGAGCGCTTGGTGTCATGGGCCGCATCCTGCCTGACATCGCCGAGAGCTTCGAAGCCAAGAATGACCTGTGGGTTGCCGAATTAGACGCCGAGGCACTCATGAACCTGCACCAGCACCGTTCGACGCGCTATGCCGGGCTCCCCAAGTTCCCGCCATCCCGCCGGGACATGACCCTTGTCATGCCCGTCTCTCTCTCTGTGGCGGACGTGTTGGCCGCCATCAGCACCCACAAGTCCGGCATTTTTGAGGATGTTTCGGTCTGCGATCTCTTCGAGCCCGAAGGGGAAAGCGTCAGGAACGTGACCTTCCGTGTCACCTACCGGCATCCCGAACGCACCCTCACGGACAAAGACGTGGACAAGAACCACGCCGGTCTGTGCGAAGCTCTGACCAAGTCGTTGCCAGTGCGTTTCCAGTAACGTCTCAAGAATCACTTTCTGATCTATGGATCTAAGACGCGAGGCGGGCTCCCCGGATAAACTGGGAGCCCGCCTCGATGTTTGCAGGGGGAGTCATCACCTGCCGGAAGGGTATGAAATTGCGGATTAAGCGCCCACTCTGGAAAGAATCCGCCTGGACTCTCTACGCCCCCAAAGCTTTCTGTCTGCGCCCTGCAAGCGTGCTGGATTGCCCCCCCGCTCCGCCTTCGGACTTTAATTCGTCAATGAGGCGGCTGAGTACCTGGGCCTGACCGGCAAGTTCGGTGACGGCCTGGGCGGATTGGCGCATGGCGTCGGACGTTTCGCTGGAAATCCGGCTGATGTCCTCGATGGCGCGATTGATCTCCTCGCTGGCGGCGGACTGCTGCTCGGAAGCAGTTGCGATTGATCGGACCTGGTCTGTGGAGAGGTCCACAAGTCCGACAATGGAGGTCAATGCTTCCCCGGACTTGCCGGCAAGTCCGGTCGCCTTTTCTATCTGGTCAACGGTGCGCTCAACGTTGGCTACGTTCTTTCTCGTACCGTCCTGAATGTCGCTTATGGCTATTCCCACTTCCTTGGTGGCGGACATGGTCTTTTCGGCCAGCTTGCGCACCTCGTCGGCAACCACCGCGAATCCGCGTCCAGCTTCGCCAGCGCGGGCCGCTTCGATGGCTGCGTTCAAGGCAAGAAGGTTGGTCTGGTCCGCGATGTCGGAAATCACGTTCATAATCCTGCCGATGGAATCGGCCTGGGCGCCCAGGGTGGCCATGTCTGTCTTGAGTTCCAGGGCCTGGCGTTCCACCTGGCCGATTTCGCGTACTACCTCGCCCACCACTGCCGAGCCTTCCTGGGCCTTGCTCTTGGCCTGCTCGGACGTTTCCGCGGCTTGGGAAGCGTTTCTGGCGACTTCGAGCACCGTCGCGTTCATTTCTTCCATGGAAGTGGCTGTCTCGCCCACCCGGCCCGACTGTTCCTCAGCACCCCGGCTTGACTGTTCCACCTGGGCCGCCAGTTGCTCCGATGCGGAGGAAATGATTGCCGCCACGTCCTCCAGCTTGGCCGCGGCCTGAAGCATGCCGTCGGCCTTGGCCTGTTCGGCCTGCTTCTTGGCTTCTTCCGCTACCTGTGTGGCTTCTTCCGCGGCTTTGGCCTGCTTGGCTGCATCCGTAGATTTTGCATCGGCTTCGGCAATCTTTTCTTTCAAGGTGGTCACCATTTTGATGAGCACGGCATACACGCCGCCAGTGCCGCTCACGGGCTTGAAGCGCACGTCCAGGTTGCCGGCTGCGATTTCCGTGGCCACGGACTGGAGATAGCCCGGGTCTTCACCCAGTTGCCCCAAAACATTCCTCGATGTGAAGAAAGCCAAGGTCAGCCCGGCTGAAACTGCCAAGGCGAGGGCCAGCAGAAGCTTGAGTTTGCCAGAACTGAATGCTTCCTGCGCCATGGATGCGCTCCGCTCGCCACCCTTGGTGTTGATGGAGATGAGCTTGTTCAACTCGGTAATGGTTTCTTGGATGAATTTTGCGGATTCACCTGCAGCGAGTTCCCCCGCCTTGTCCCTGTTCATCCATGCCATTTTCTGTATTTTTGCACTCTCAGCGATGTAGCCCTTCCACAAGCTTTTCAACTTATCGAATTCATTCCGTTCTTCAACTTGGTCTGCTGTGATGAGCTTATCGTACTCGGATAAAGATTTGTCGAGGGCCGAGAGCGTATCCCGCATGAGCTCTTCGTATCTGCGCATTTGCTTTTCCTCGGAGGAGACGACGAGGAGAAGCTCATAGCGCCGGTAAGTCTGCATCGCATCATTCACCTGCCCCAGCCGGACGATGCTCGGCAGCCAGTCCTCAGCAAGAAGTGACGTTTCTGCATGGATGGCAGCCATCTGTTGGACAGCATAGAATCCGATGCCAGCCACCAAGAAAACTATGACGCCGAAACCACCGTACAACTTTGTGGAAAGTTTCATGAAAAGGCTCCTGAGGTAAAAATAGTGAACGCCATATTCTTACATACAGGAATCCGTGGAATGCAAGTCTTATGGCTCAATAGAATCAGGGAACCCAAAGAGGGCGTGCTGATAGCGCTCCACTGCCTCGTAGATGACCACATCCGGCTTTTCGGCTTCTACGATGTGCGGCTGGAACCTGTGCTCCCAGAGAAACACGCTGCGCTGGAACCGCTCAGCCAAGTACGGCCAGGCGGCAGAGGAGAAGGAGTCGCGGAAGATGACGGCCTTGGGCAGGCTCGTATCCCCGGTTTCCCGGATGATCATGTCCCGGCCTGAAAGAGTGGCCGGGTTCTTGTACCCCTTGGGCTCAGCCGGTTTGGCCCGATTGGGAGAGAGCGGGATCATATCGATTGACTGCTCGGTCAGGCTGTTCTCCAAAAGGAGCATGGCGGACAGGTCGCCCCCAGGAGTGGTCGATTCCTCCACCCGATAGTCTTGGGCGCGCAGAGGAGGCATGGCGGGAAACTGCTCACGCAGGGCATCCACGATGGCTGCGGAGCCCATCAAGGCCCCCCACCCGTTCCAGTGGGTGTCTGTTTTCCAATATGCCCGGCGTGTCGCCTTTGCCTCAATGAGTGCTTTGCGCAGGTCCAAAAACGGAATGCCAGCTTGTTTCAGGGCCTCGCCCAACTGGTCCAGACGGGTGACCGGGTTCATCTTATGGAAAGAAGGGGGCATGAACTCGCCGTAGACCGCGCCCTTGTTCGGGGCCACCACCAGGAGCATGGTCGCTCCCCGCTTGGCCAGCCAGTCTCGGCGTTTGGTGAGCGCCTCCACGGCCTTGGTCAGTTCCTCCGGCGAGTAGAGGTCCACCCCCAGCCAGTCCTCCAGGTCCATCTCCATGTTCACGAAAAGCCAGCCGTCCTGGCCCAGGATGACGTTCTTGGAGGGCGATTGGTCAAACACTGCCAGCTTGATCAGGTTTCCCGAGCGGATCATCCAGTCGCGGAACGGAAATGTCTCGCCGTAGGCCTTGCCCAGCTGCTTGGCGAACCCCTTGAAGTCGGTCGTTGCCATGCTCAAAGGCGGCAGAGGGGTCTTGAGGCGGTTCTCCTGAGCCTCTGGCCCTTCAGACACCCCCAGGAAGGAAAGCCCCTGGGGTAGAACCAGCGGGGCCAGGAGCAGCGCGATGCATAGTACGGTGGTCAGGCGGTGCATGATCAGAACTGGGCGTAGATGAAGGGTGAATGGGAGCCAGCCGCCAGTTGCATGAGCGCCAGAGCCAGAAAGACCGGGGCCGCAATCTGGCCCGCCACTCTTCCCGCCCTGCCCAACCGTTCGGCCAGCCAGGGAACCGTGGGGATGCATCCGACCAGACCCACGGCCAGAAGGGTCATGTATTCCCGGGTCATGCGCACCATCCAGGTATATTCGAAACCGCTGGAATTAAGCCCGGCCAGAGCCTGAAGATAGGCCACAGCCTGGGTGAAGTCCGATGCTCTGAAGAAAACCCAGCCTATGCCCACGGCCAGCAGTCCGTACACGTGCCGAAGCGGCCTGGGCAGCCTGTCCAGGGCCTTCCCCACAGCCGTGCGCTCCATGGCCAAAAACACTCCGTGCCACAACCCCCAGACCACGAAGCTCCAGCTGGCCCCGTGCCACAACCCGCAGAGCACGAACACGATGAGCAGGTTGCGCTGGATTTTCCAGGGGGCCACCCGGCCTCCGCCCAGGGGGATGTACAGGTAGTCCCGGAACCAGGAGGAGAGCGTCATGTGCCAGCGCCGCCAGAATTCGCGAACGGACTGGCTGACATAGGGGTAGTTGAAGTTCTCAGGCAATTTGTAGCCGAACATCCGCCCAATGCCCACGGCCATGTCCGTGTACCCGGAAAAATCGAAGTAGAGCTGCAGGGAATAGCTCACCAGCCCTAGCCAGGCTGTGCCCATATCCAGGCGGCCGGCCGGCTCGCCAAAGGCGGCGTCTGCCATGGGCCCCATTGCCCCGGCAATGAGCACCTTCTTGGCCAGCCCAATGCCCATGCGGATCAGGCCTTCGCGAACATCCTCCAGCGAGGGCCGCCCCGGCTGACCTCCATCCGGGAACATGTCCCGCCAGCGGGCAATGGGGCCAGCCGTAATCTTCGGAAAAAAGGCCATGAACAGGCCAAAACTGATGATGTTCCTCTCGGCCTTGCCCTGTCCCCGGCCAATGTCCACCAGGTAGGCTATGGCCGAGAACGTGAAGAAGGACACTCCGAGCGGCATGGAAGCCGGTGCCACGGCCTTCAGGAAACCAAGGCCGGGTATCTGGGCCATGAGGAAGGTGAGGTACTTCGACCAAGCCAGCAAAACGAGGTTCGCTGCCACGCCCAGTGCCAGGACGTTGTGCCTGGAGGAACCGGACGCTCGCTCGATGGCCAAGCCCATGAGCATGTTGAAGGCTATGGAGAGGGCGAAGACCGGCAGGGATGTGGGGTCGCTCAGTGAATAAAAAAGAATGCTGGCGGCCAGGAGCAGGATGTTGCGCGAACCGGCAGGGCACAGAACGAACAGTCCGAGCAGGACGGGCAAAAAGGCCAGGAGAAAAAGCGGCGAATCAACAGGCATGGAGAACGATAGACCGCCAACCCCTTGATTTCAAGTCAATTGCGTGAGCTTCAACAGAGTGGGGCATGCTTTCCTGGGCCGTTCCTATTCATGGGTGGCTGGAAGGCAAAGATAGCTGAATGTCATGCAGGAGAGCAGCGGCTTGACGATGGGTATCATGCGAACAGGATCAAAAAAAGCTCAAGGATTGCCTTCACTCTTTCATGTTGCTACACGGTTTCAAAGCAAAGGAATCAGGCGGAAACGCTCGGATTCTTTCTCTTCCCTACAACACCCCTCGGCCGTCGCACTTTCCTTCTCGCTGTGGCCGACCCGGGCGAAACCCTGCCTGCCCCAACCGGAGGCGGCGAGGACTGCCGGTGAGCGGCGAAAAACCGAAGAAGACATACAAGATCGGGCAGATAGCCGGGCTACTCGGTCTTAAGCCATTCGTTCTGCGCTTCTGGGAAACGGAGTTTCCGGCGCTTGAACCTATCCGCACGCCCAAAGGCCAGCGCGTCTACACCGAGGCTCACCTGCGCCTGCTCAAAACCATCCAGCGGCTTCTCCACGAAGAAGGCATGACTCTTGAAGGAGCCCGCCGGAAGCTGGCTGAGCGTGAACGCGGGAATCAACTGAAAACCCTTGTGGAACGTGAACTTCTTGCAATCCGCTCCCTGCTCGACCCAAAGGACTGAAGATGAAAGGCCAACGATATTTCGTAATTTTTATGACACTCATCTTGGCGGCTGCGGTGGCATTTGCCGACAATCCCAAACCGGCGGGCACTGTGGACGACTTGGCCGGACAGGCCGAAGCCAAGACGGGACAGGACGGGCCGCGCAAGCTGGCCAAGGGGTCGCCCGTGTTTGCCCAGGACGTGATCAGCACCCCCACGGCCAAGGACAAGGCCCGCATCGCCTTTGCGGACGGTTCCGCCCTGGAGATCGGACCCGAGTCCATGGTCGCGCTCAAGGACTTTTCCTTTGACGAGGCCAACAAGAATAATTCCAAGCAGGTCATCTCCATGGGCAAGGGGATTTTCCGGTTCGTCACCGGCAAGGTGGTGGCCCAGAACCCGGACAACCTGAAAATCGAGAGCCCGCTCTCGGTCATCGGTATCCGGGGAACCACCACGGACCACTGGATTCAGACCAAGCAGAAGAACGTCGGCGGCAAGCTGGTCACGGATATCGAAGCGGAACTCCACGCCCTGCGCGAAACCAAGCCAGGGAACGAAGTGGTTGTCAAAAGCGAGACCGAGACTTTGGTGCTGAAGAAACCCGGCGATGTGGCCTGGGTGCGCCCCAAGCTGCCCGGAAGCGTGCGCCCGCTCACGGACGAGGAGAAGCAAAGCTTCGGCTCTTCAGCCACGAAGCGAGAAAACTTCGACCCGGCGCCGCCGCGCAGAGGGCTGCCCGGAGGCGGAGGTTGATCCGGACATGAGCCTGACTACACGCTTTTGAGACGTACCGGAGTCCCCCGACTCCACCAGCGGGAAACCCCGCAGAGCCATCGCGAATGGCTCCACCGGTAAAACCCGGCAAACGATGAGGTGACACCATGAGACTGTTCTTAACGCTCGCTATGGCGGTGTTGCTGCCCGCGCAGGCCTTCGCCTTCAGCTTCTCGGAAGAAGCCGGCAAGGAAGCGGCCGCGAAGCAGGCAAAGCAGTCCAGCATAGCCTCCATGCTCTCCGAGCCGTGCCGCAAGAGCATCAAGGGCCAGACCATCGCCCTCATGATCGCCGAAAAGCAGCAAGGTTTGCAGAACGTCAACGCGTCCAACCAGGGCGTTCTTTTCGAGGCTCTCTATTCCAGGCTGCGGGCTATCGGGTTGAACACCATCCCTCAACAGTCCATCACCGCGCGTATCGCCCGGGCCGAAGCCGAAGCCATATTGAACAACGACCCGGACGCGGCCATGGCCGCATCGAAAAAGCTCGGGGCGGGCTTCATCCTGCGTGGCATCATCTCGGCGCGCAGCGGAGCCAACAAGATGGTGCGCGCCAATGATGTGAACGTGGACATCATGCTCACCCTGTCCGACGGTTCCGGCAGGACCATCTCTTCGGTCAGGGCCTCCGGGCAATCCTGGGCTGGTTCCGACATCACCGGGGCGGCGCTCTCCGTGCTCGACGACCAGGCCGATGAGCTCGTGGCCAAACTGTACTCCGATTTCTGTGCCAGAAAGGCGAAATGACTCTTCACAGGTGAGGCAATTCATTTTATTTAACAAGAATACTCGTTTCCCAAGTGAAGGCCTAAGCCGCCTGCCCGCGGGCAAACGACACCCAAAAATCGAGAGGAACACAATGAGAGCTTTCATGCTCGCCGTCCTCATGCTGTGCGCGTTTTGCCCGGCTGTCCAAGCCCAGGAGGGCAAGACCATCACCGTCACGGCCGAAGGCCTGGCAGACCCCAATGCCGACACCTACAAGCGCGACAAAGGCCTCATGATCGAGGACCTGCGAGCGGACGCCAAGCGCCAGGTCATTGAAAAGGCCGTGGGCTCCTACATGGAGACCTCGACGCTGATGCAGAACTACACCCTGGTGCACGACAAGGTGCTGTCTCGCTCCCAAGGCATAATAAAGCGCATCGTCAAGGAATCCCAGCCGTGGGTGGGCGAAGACGGCTTCGCGCATCTTCTGGTGACCGCGGAAGTATACGTGGGCGAGGTCAAGGATGTGCTCTCCCAGATGGGCAAGCAGGAACGGGTGAGCCTCATCAAGGATTATGGCAACCCCCGCATTGCGGTGGCCATCAACATCCGAGACGCCGAGCGCGGCGTGGACATCAAGCCCGAACGCTCCGAAGTGGCCGAGAACATCTTGAAGGAGCGGGTCAAGGGCTTCGGCTACAGGGTGTGGTCCGCATCCCAGCCAGGCCAGACTGGTGCCGCGCCCGCGGCCGACTTCACCATCTCAGGCGAAGCCAAGTTCAAGACCGTGTCCGCCAAGCTTCAGGCCTCTGGACTCACGGTAACCAAGTACGTGCTCACCTCCTGGAGCGTGAAGTGCGTGGACAACCACACTGGCGAAGAGATTTATTTCAACAACAAGGTGCCCCAGAAGCAGAGCTGGCCGGACGAGGACCAGGCCATCAAAGAGATCGGCCAGCTCATCGGCTCCGAGTTCTCCAAGGAGTTCTTTGAAGAGCACCTCCAGGCTCCGGCCGCCATGTATCAGCTGACGGTGCAGGGGCTGCCCAGCTTCGAGGCCGGACAGATGCTCCGCAAGGAGTTCATCGGCCTGCGTTCGGTGTTGAACGTCGATCTGCGCAATTTCGACCGGGCCGGGGGCTCGCTTTTTGAAATCGAGTTCGCGGGTGGCCGGGCCAATTTCAACCAGTTCCTGCAGTCGGCCATCCTGGCCCCGCTCAACCAGAAGCTCGGCAGGGACGCCCTGACCCTGGAATCCGCCCACGGAGCCGTGGTCACGGTCAGCTACAAGTCCCAGGCCGACATCGTGAACACTTTGCAAAAAGCCCCTCCGGCCGGCCTTGTTCAAGCCGCTCCAGAGAGGCTCAAGGATGTTGTAAAAAGCGAAGAGACGCTCAAGAAGGTGGCCGAATTATCACCGGAAACGGCCAGGAAGCTCACGGAGGAAGGCGGTGCTAAGCCTGCTTCCGGGGTTGACGCGATGAAAAACTTTTAAGGCAAGGTGGTAGTTCGACACCTGGAGGGAGGGAACCCGACATGACCTATCGCGCATTTGCAGTTCTGATCGTTCTTGCCCTGCTGGCGGGCTGCCAGTCCGCTTCGAAAGAAGCCAACCAGCAGGCCGACCAGGAAATGTACCAGCCCGTGGTTTATGCAAACCAGGGCAAGCCTGGTCCGCAACTGGTGGTCATTCCCGGAGCGGTCAAGTCCATGAACGCCACCTTTACGCAGAAATACGGCCCCAACAACATCGCCGATTTCGCTGAGATCGAACTTAGCAAGGACAACTTCCAGGTGCTCGAACGCCAAGATCTCGGCTCCATGATCCAGGAGATCGAGGTGGCCGCCAACATGGGCGACGCAAACACCCTGAAGAAGTTCAAGAAAGGCAAGATGCAGGCCACCAACTGGCTTGTGCGCTTCGACGTGATCCGCGCCGAGCCTGTGGCCCAGGCCGAACGCAAGTTCGACGGCACCTACCTGGGCATCATCGCCGGCTCCGCCGTGGGTTCCGCCAGCAACAGCTGGGTTGCCGGCACTGCCACCGGCGCCGGAGTGGGCTCCGTTCACGCCCAGGAAGCCAGCGGCGTGTGGATCGTGGGCATGCGCTACAAGGTGCTCGACGCCAATACCGGCGAACAGAAGGCCACCGGGTACTACGAGGACAAGATGGAAATCTCCTCCAAGGGCGGCGGCGCTCTGGGAGTCAGCTCCTCTTCCACCAAAATCCAAACCCTGGACAGCCTGGTCCAGCGCCTCATTCAGCGCTGCGTGGCTGACATCGACAAGCTGAAATAGAGAGGACACACATGAGAAAGTCCCTTGCACTTTTTATTCTGCTCCTGACCCTGGTGGGTCTGGGCTGCGCCAAGAAGGCCCCGCCCCCACCCCCCGAACCCACGGCCCAGGAATATTTCGACTCCGGGTTGCGTGCCTACAAGACGGAAAGCTTCCAGCAGGCAGCGCAGTACTTTGAGATGGCCGCAGGCAAGAGCCCCAGCATGCAGGACGCCCACTACTATCTTGGCCTGTCCTACTGGAAGCTCAACATGCTGGGCAATGCCAAGAAAAGTTTCGTGGAAGTGCTCAACTTAAATCCCGGGCATCTGTACGCGCGCGAGTCCCTGGGCATTCTCCTGTACAGGGAGGCCAACTTCGCCGAGGCCAAGCGCAACCTGGAGGCAGCCAAGAACCTGGCTTCCATCAACCCGGAGGTCTACTTGGCCCTGGGCCGCATCTATGTCATGGAATCGAACTGCCCCGAGGCGCTTGAAGCCTTCCAACGGGGCCTGAACGTGGACTCGGCCAATCTTGCCCTCAAGAGCGAGCTCGACCAGGCCAAGAAGACCTGCGGCAAGCCTGGAAAGGCCACACCCAAACGCAAGGTGCAAGGCGCACCGATGGAATCGCTGCAGGGCGGGGCTGCTCCGCTCGCCCCTGGCCAGTTCTAGAAACGAATACATCCGCACCGTTTGCGGCTTCCGGCAATAAGAACCGGGAGCCGCAAGCGGAGCTTGCCACACGGCAGGACGCGGACGGACCGTAAACGGATACCCCAATGGCACGACAGTTTTTTTCAAGATACCGCCTTCGCAATTGTTGCACCCGTTGTTCAATCGCTCTTCTGGCCGTGGTTGCGATTGCATGGAGCCTTTGTGCTCAGCCGGCCAATGCCCAGGGCAACAAGGCTCTGATGGAAGATTGGGCTCGCAAGAAGCAGCAGACCAAGGACGAAGTGTACAAGGAGCTCAAACGCCAGGGAGCCGTTCCCCACAACGGCACCATAACGTTTGAGGCCACTGTGAAGCCAGACCCGAGAAAACCCGACGCCGCCAAGGTGCGGATCGACTCCGTGGTGGTCAAAGACACCCCTGCCGGGCAAAGACCCCAGACGTCCGACCCGGTGTTCGGGCCCCGGGACCCCGGGACCGGTCCGGTCCGCGAATCCGGCACCATACAGACGGGCACCACCATGCGCGAAACCATTACCGTTACGAATGGTGTGCCTGACTACAAAGCGGCTCCTAAGGGGACCAAGCCGTAGGCACGGGCCTTGCTTTCCTGTGTGAAAGAGTACTGAGAGAGCCACGCATGACGAAATTTCGTTACTTTATCATTATTCTGGCACTAGCTGTCCCGGCCAGAACGTGGGCATCGCCGCTCGAGGGCGTCTTTGCCCCGCGCGAGCTGCCGCGGCTCACCTATGCCTCTTTGCCTGTGCCCGTCCCGATGCGTGCACCCGCAGTCCCTTCCGAATCCACCCTGGAGCCGGCCCCGGCCGCCAAGGCCCCGGAACCCACGTTTTGGGAACGGCTCAAAAGCCTGTTCGAATAAAGGAGACCACAATGCGCCGAGCCACAGTTCTGCTCCTGGCCCTGTTCCTGGCCCTCTCCGGCCAGGCCATGGCCCAGGGAAACAAGCAGCTCATGAGCGAAAAGATGGCCGTCCAGGACATGAAACGGATGATCATCGAGACGATCATCGGGTACAAAGTGAAAAGCCAGGGTGAATTCGGGCTCACCGAGGACGCCCAGTACAAGGCCGACGTGAAGGCCCAGGCCGTGATCAAGGACATCAAGGTCAAGCAGGTCATCTACGACAAGACCAAGGACATCGCCCTGGCCGTGGGCTACATCGACTTGAACGGCGATATCATAAACGTGCTCGGAGAAAAGCTCTCCTTCAAGGACGTACGCGTGGAAGGCTTTGGTTTCGGCACCATGACCGAGACATCGAGGCCTCCCCTGAGGGCTCTTCGCGCCGCAATGATCAATGCCTATGACGAAATGGGCGCGGCCCTGGTTGGCGAAAAGATCTTTTCCCGCTCAACCGCGGAAAACGGCGTCCTCGCCCGTGACTCCAACAAGTCCCGGATAGCAGCGGCAGTGTACGGCGCCTACATCCCCAATCCCCGCATAGACGACGCCAACAGGGGCTGGGGCTGGGACGCAAGCGGCATGGCCTTTGTCCGTCTGGAGATGGATGCCCGCAAGGTGCGTGATCTTCTGGGCAATCTGCTGGTCTACAAGGAAGAGAACATCATCTCCGTGATCGGCCGCGGAGCACAGGTGGACGAGCTGTCCACGCCCCAGAACCAGGGCGGCAAGGTGGACCTCACCAGGGACCCTGGAGCCAAGACCCAGTATATGGAATTGGGCGTCCCCGGCTCGCAGCCGCCTCAGGACATGACCGGCAAACCCGCGCAATAGCGTGGACAAAGGGGGAGGCGAATGCCTCCCCCTTTTTTCTTGCCTATTCCTCGCCCTCTTTTCTGTAATTCTATTGCCTTGAAGGATACTCCACACGGGAGCTTGACCCTGGCGAGACGGCACGACATACCTCCGAGCGGAGGGCGACGTGTCCGGTCCCATGCATCTCATTGTTTCTCATGCCGAGGCAGGCCAAAAGCTCCTGCAGTACCTCTCCCGGGTATTGGGCAAGGACGTGCCCGGCTCGGTCTTCATGCGCTGGATTCGCACCGGCCAAATCCGAGTGGACGGGAAAAGGGTTAAACCTTTTGACCGGCTGGCTAAGGGTCAGACCGTCCGTCTGCCGCCTTTTGCCGAGGTTCCCCAGGGGCGGACCGACAGGGTTGGGTCTCTCGACGTATACTTTCAAGATCCCGCGCCGCTTGATCTCGTCATACTGGCGGAAACAGAAGACTGGCTGGTTATCGCCAAGCCAACTGGCCTGCCGGTTCACCCTGGCAGCGGTTGGACGGATTCTGTGCAGACCCGCCTTGCCAAGGCCTATGCCGCGGCACCCTTCGTTCCCTCCATAGCACATCGTCTGGACCGCGATACCTCTGGTGTGCTTCTGGTCGCCAAGACCCACTGGGCCTTGACCCATGCGCACGAAGCCTTCAAGAGCAGGCGGGCCGTAAAAGAATATCTGTGCTGGGTGAGGGGCCGGTGGACCCTCTCCGCGCAGGGAGAACCCGCAGAGTTCACCGACCACCTGGAAAAAGCTGGCCCTGTTGGACGCGAAAAAATGGTGCCCAGCAACAGAATGGGGAAAGGCAAATTGAACTCGGAGGGAGAGGTCAAAGAGACAGGCAAGGAGGCCAGATTGCAGGCCCTGCCGCTTGTCATTGAAGCGGAGAGGACGCTTCTCAAGGTACGGTTATTCACCGGACGCACGCATCAAATACGGACCCAGCTCGCCTCGCGGGGCCACCCAATTGTCGGCGATGCAAAGTACGGGGGAGGCCCTCCCCCCATGTACCTGCATGCCTGGCGCCTGTCTCTCGCGGACCAGACCTTCGTCTGTCCCGCTCCATGGGCTGGGGAGTGGGCCGCCGGGACCCCGCCTGAATAAACATCTGGTTCCACAAGCCTTGGCTCCCGGCAGGCCGGGAAAATCACTCCGCTGCGTCTCTACGCTTTGATAAGAGACTGCCTGGCCATCTGACCGAGCACGATGGCTCCGGCCTGAGCCACGTTCAAGGATTCGAAGTTGCCGGGCATAGGGATGAACAGGCTTTGATCGCAACGCTTGGCCACTCCCGGCCGGACCCCTTTTTCCTCTCCGCCCAGCACCAGCACCAGGGGGAAATCGAATGTTGCGGTGAACACATTTCGCCCCTCAGGGCCGGCCTCGGCCTTGCAGATGGTGAACCCCGCCTCGGCGCATTCTTCCAGGTCCCGGGAAAGATTCACACAGTGATGTACCGGCAGGCGCTCCAGTGCACCGGCGGACGCTTTTGACGCGGCCCCACCCAAGCGTGCACCGTGATGCTTGGGCACTATGAGCCCTCCGCCGCCGAGTGCAAGGAGTGTCCTGGCCAAGCTTCCAACATTGCCTGGGTCCTGCACTTGGTCTAAGGCAAGAACGACCGGCAATGGTGCTCTTCTTGCGCCGTGAAGCAGTTCTTCCAATGAAATGAACGCCCTGGCTGCGACAAAGGCCGCGACTCCCTGCCTGCAACCAGGGACGCTACGGCTGAGAGCGTCTTCAGGGAGGAATCTGAAACGCACACCATGCGCCTTGCATGCATCAATCAGTTCTTTTATGTCCTGCCCCTTGAGCCCTTGCCGGAGGAGCACCTGTTCGATGCTGCCAGGATCCCTGCCCACCAGTTCCAGAACTGGTTTACGCCCCGTTACGACGTTATCCATGTTCTTTCTTGACGTTGTATCGTATTTGTCGTGCATTGTTGCAACAATCTCCGTTCAGTTACAGTATCATTTATAGGAAACGTTACATAACTTTACGTGGCTATTGCCTTCGCTCCGCAATTTCCATACTTTATAGAAAGAATCTAGACTGTTGAGGAGGCTCGCCATGGCCAAACCTTACCACGATATGGACCTGATTACATTCCAGCGCCGGTTCGGAACCGAAAAGGC